>NZ_JBFRCY010000069.1:0-9742 GCF_052113305.1 Terriglobus sp. YAF25 | reverse complement strand
GGGTGTGCGTGCCGGCTCAGCCTTTACCTTTGCCGCTTCGAGCGTGGAAGATGCCACCGCTCCCGGTCAGATTCCTGCACGTGCCCTGGTAGAGAACTACAGGATCGATCACATTGCGGCCGGAACCAAGATCTATGGTGTGGCTGGAAATCCGGTGCGGTCATCGCTCTCGCCCCTGATGCTGAATACCGCCTTCCGCCGCGAGACGGTAAACGCGGTCTATCTGGCGCTGCAGACGTCCAAGCTGACCGATCTTTTGAAAATGGTGCAGACGGTACCGATTCACGGGCTCTCGGTCACGATGCCATTGAAGCAGGAGATCCTGGAGCACCTGGAGCGGACCGATCCGCTCTCAGCCAAGATTGGCGCGGTGAACACCATCGTGCGTGCCCAGGACGGGAAGCTCTATGGCTTCAATACGGATGTAGGCGGCATCGTCGGCCCAGTTGAGCGCCGGCGGCCCATCCGCGGGCTCAAGGTGCTGGTGCTGGGCGCGGGTGGGGCATCACGCGCGGCGGTCTTCGGCCTGAAGGAAAAGGGCGCGGATGTAACCATCTACAACCGCACGTTGGAGACAGCACAGAAGTTGGCCAAGCAGGCCGGGGCGAAGACCATCAAGCGCGAGCTGATCGGTAAGACGCACTTCGACCTGATCATCAATTCGACCCCCGCGGGGATGAAGGGCAATAAGCTGACCCACATCCTCGAGCCCGGAGAGATGCACGCGGATCTGGTCTTTGACCTTGTCTACAACCCGGTAGAGACGCCTTTTCTGCGCACGGCGCGGGAGAAGGGCATTCCGGTTATCACCGGTGTAGAGATGTTTGTCCACCAGGGAGCAAGGCAGTTCGAGATCTGGACAGGTAAGCCTGCTCCGGAGGAAGAGATGCTGCGTGTGGTGGTGCATGCTCTGAGGCAACAGCAAGCAGAGGCTCAGGCCCAGGCCCAGGCTGTGGCGAAGGAAGAGCCGAAGCATGTGGAAGCGCCCAAACCTGCAGTGGTGAAGGTGGAACACAAGCCAGAACATAAGCCGCAACCTGCAAAGGTATCGCCGGCCAAAACTCCGGTGACGGCTCCGGTTGCGAAGAAGCCGGCGGCAACGGCCGCGCCGGTCAAAGAAAAGGCTCCTGAGAAGAAGGCTCCGGTGCCGGTGAAGAAGAGCGTAGTGAAGGTATCGCCAACAAAGCCTGCTGTGAAAGCGCCAACAAAGGCTATTGCGAAATCGCCCGTGAAGAAAGCGGCGGCTAAGCCGGCGCCCGCAAAAGCTGCAGCAAAGGGCGCGAAGAAGGCTGTCGCGAAAGCTCCGGCAAAGGCTGCAAAGAAGAAATAGTCTCTAAGGCGTATCGACAAATCCAGCGAGCGAATACACTGGGTGCCCCATCCATCACAACGTGATGGGTGGGATATCTTGGCGCCCGGTGAAAGGTGTGGGTAGAGAAGCAGATTTCTCCACTCCCTGCGGTCGCTACGAAATGACAAACAAAAACCGTCGCGTACCGTGCGAGACAATCCCACCCATCGCGTCGCGATGGATGGGGCACCCGGTGCATGGGTTCTCGCTATGTTGTCTGCGTTGATGGAATACACGTCAGCAGATATCCACGCACGAGCACAAGTAGCTCTTCGCGCAGGGGAGCGAGTTCGCGTTCCGGCGACTTCGCCTCCAGCAGTCTGCGTGAGACTCCGTTGAGCGCCGCCATCACCATGGTGGCGACAACCTCCGGATCTTTGGTGAGACCTTCGCTTGCGGTTGCGAAGAGTTCGGCGACAACGCGGCGTCCGCGTGCGCCGGCGGCCTTGGCGATCGCGAGGCCATCCAGGTCAGAGCTGACGGAGTAGAGCGCTGCGCTCTCTTTAACGTTGTGCATCTTGGCGCTGAGATAAGCACCGATGAGCGCCGTGCCCATCGTGAGCAGGCTGGCGGAACGGTATTCCTTGCAGACGTGATCGACGGATGTGCTGACACCGTGCATATGGCGCTTCAGACTGGCCTGTAGCAGCGCGCTCTTGTTGGGGAAGTACTGATACAGCGTTCCCACGGAGACGCCTGCGCGCATGGCTACAAGTGTCGTGGTCAGCCGTTCCTTGCCGACCGAGACCAAAACCTGAATAGCCGCTTGCAAAATGGCATCGACGGTGGCGGCGGAACGCTCCTGAACGGGCATTTTTCGCGGCTGCAGCGTGCGTGGAGAGGTCGTGGGCAAATGCGAACTCCAAAGCTGAAGGTTCCTTCATCTAAACACACGTCGCAGCAATTTGGAGGGAAAGCATGAGCGAGAGACAGCAGACAACATTCACACTTTCTGGAACCGGCATCACCCTGAACCGCATGGGCTATGGCGCGATGCAGCTTGCCGGGCCTCACGTCTTCGGTCCACCGAAGGATCGCGCCATGGCGGTAACGGTGCTGCGGGATGCAGTGGAGTGGGGTGTGAATCACATCGATACGGCGGATTTCTATGGCCCCCATGTCACCAACCAGATTCTGCGCGAGGCGCTGCATCCCTACACCGGCCTGACGATTGTGACGAAGGTAGGTGGTGTCCGCGGGCCGGCGGGTGAATGGCTGCCGGCACAGGAGCCTGCGGAGCTGGTGCAGGGCGTCCACGACAATCTGCGCAATCTCGGTGTCGATGTACTGGATGTCGTGAACCTGCGTGTGTGGGGCGGCGTGAGCTCGCCGACCGAAGGTTCCATTGCGGAGCGCTTCGAGGCTCTGGCGAAGCTACAGCAACAGGGCCTGATCCGGCACCTTGGATTGAGCAATGTGACCGCCAGGCAGGTCGAAGAAGCGCTGACCATTGCTCCGGTTGTCGGCGTGCAGAACCAGTACAACCTGGCATCGCGGGAGGATGACGCGTTGATCGATGATTTAGCTGCGAAAGGAATTGCCTATGTGCCGTTCTTCCCGCTGGGTGGATTTACGCCGCTGCAATCTTCGACGCTATCGGAGGTCGCGGCAAGGCTGAATGCGACACCGATGCAGGTGGCTCTGGCATGGCTGCTGCATCGCTCGCCGAACATTCTGCTGATTCCAGGAACCTCATCGGTAGAGCATCTGCGGGAGAATCTGGCGGCGGCGGAACTGGTTTTGCCGGAGAACGAGTTGCAGCAGCTTGATGGGATTGGTGCGCTCGCGAAGCAGTGATTTATTGAGGAACTCGCGAAGCAGTGATGTCCTGTGGACACAGAAAAGCCCGGAGCGCTCCGGGCTTTTTTCTATTGTGTCAGCGAGTACTTTGCTAGTAGATCAGTTTGCGGCGGTTGCGAACAACCAGGTAGTTGATGGCGGCGACAACAGTAATGACTGCGATGATGGTCTGGGACCAGACGCAGTAGATGCACCATTTTTCGAGCACAAAGGCTTCGAGATAGCTGAGGATGCCAGCAAAGAACAGGCCGATCTGTGCGGCTTCAAAGGCAAAGAAATCGAGTTTGGTGAGAGCAAGAACGGCGATGAGGAGGTAGCCGCCCAGGCCGAGAACTGCGACTGGAATGTGTTTCCCATGACGCGGGTCCTCTCCGAAGGATGCGGCGGGAAAAACGGCAAAGCGGGAGTGATTGACGGCTCCGCAGTCCCACTTTTCTGTTACGGCACAGGGTGGAGCGGCGTTGGGGTCTTGGAGATGGACACGAAGCGCCAACCCGGAGACCACCATGCCACCTACTGCCAGCAAAGCAATGAGATAACGCAGAAAAGCCATTGCGAACAGGGTACGCCCGTAACCATCGGTAACGCCAGCTTTCTGAGTGGCAACTGTTGCACTGGTAGGCACTTGCGTGCTTTTGGTGATGAATCGCATCAAAGAGAAAGGAGACTCATTTGGAGACGCAGGAGAGTATTGCGGAGAGCCCCAAGAGGCCGGTGCACGGCTTTGGGCCGTTACAGATACCTCTGTTTCGCGACCGCTGGATCGCCTCCACGGTCAGCAATCTGGGGACCTGGATGCAGGACACGGCGGGCACCTGGCTGATGACGGTACTCTCGGCCGGCTCGCCCCTGCTCATCGCGCTGATGCAGACCGCCGCCAGCCTTCCGGTTTTACTGCTGGGGTTGCTGGCGGGAGCCACTGCTGACATCTTTGAGCGGCGCCGACTCCTGATCTTCTGGCAGAGCTGGATGCTGGTGACGGTCGGACTGCTGACGGTGCTGACCTTTGCCGGCGTTGTGGGACCGTATCAGCTGCTGGTTCTTACCTTTCTGATGAATATCGGCGCCGCAATGAACAATCCGGCATGGCAGGCGATTGTGCCGGAGCTGGTGCCGCGCGAACAGATTCCCGACGCCGTCAGCCTGAACTCGGTCAGCAATAACCTGGCGCGTGCTCTGGGGCCTGCACTGGGCGGTTTGATGGTGGCGGCCTTTGTGAAGGCCTCCACCGGTGCGGGATGGGTCTTTGCACTGAATTCAGCATCGTTTGCTGCGGTGATCTGGGTGCTGTGGCGGTGGAAGCGTAAACCGCTGTTCAAGAGCGCTCTGCCGGCGGAGCGGATAGCCGGCTCCATTCGCAGCGGTCTGCGCTATCTGCGCTTTGCTCCGGAGCTGCAGGCAAGCCTGATACGCGCCTTCCTCTTTACCTTCTTTGTCAGTGCCGTATGGGCTCTGCTGGCAGCGATTGCCGCCCGCGAGCTGAAGCAGGGAGCGATGGGATACGGCGTGCTGAATGGAGCCTTGGGGGCTGGGGCCGTGGTTGGTGCGGTGCTGCTGCCACGCATCCGGGCGCGATTCAATGCAGATTCCATTCTGCGCGTCACTTCAGTGGTCTATATCGCCATTCTGCTGCTGCTGGCCTGGGTGCCGATTCCGGCGGTGGCGATTGCCGTGCTACTGGTGGGCGGCTTCTGCTGGACCTCCACGATGAGTACGCTGAACACCAGCGTGCAGCTGGTCTCGCCTGCCTGGGTGCAGGCGCGCGCGCTGGGAGCCTATCTCACGGTCTTTCAGGGAGGACTGGCGCTGGGGAGTGCTGTGTGGGGCTATGTGGCGGAGCACAGCTCGGTGCCCGTCGCGATGACAGCCAGCGCGATTGGCATGGCTGTGACGCTGCCGTTTGCGCTGCGGTTCCATATCCTGCAGGGCAAGCTGCCCGATCTTGGGCCGTACGTATGGCGCCGGCCGGCACGGGAACTTGTCCTCGAGCCGGAGCTCGAGGATGGGCCGGTGCGTATCGTGATTGAGTACTTTGTCGCTCCGGAAAACTACGCCGAGTTCACCCGCTTGATTCACAAGATGGAGAATGTCCGGCTGCGGACCGGCGCCATCCGCTGGGGAGTCTTTCGCGATGCTGCCAACCCGGAGCGCATGGAAGAGACCTTCGTCATGGAGAGCTGGCTCGATCACCTGCGGGCCCGGGAGAGGATGACCGCTGCGGATGCGAAGGTCCGCGATCGCCTATGGGAGCTGCATAAAGGCGAAGCTCCGCCGCGTGTGGAGCACCAGCTCTATGTGAAGGAAGTCACTTCTTAATTAAATGAAGGAATAATTGAATCATTGAATAAGGGGAATGTACGGCTGGTTATTCAATCATTCAATTCTTCAATTAACCAGTTGAATGGTTGAATCGTTGAATAGTTGAATGGTTCTGTGACGAAATGGTTGCGGTATTCCCTGGGAGCGCTGGCTCTTGTGGTCGTTGTGTTACTTGCGAGCTGGCCTTGGGTTAAGGCTCGGCTGCAGGCGGTAGCGGTGTTGAAGACGCTTAGTCATGAGCCGATTCCGTTGCCGGTGAGGGCGGTGACGGCTTCAAATGTTCTGACGCAGGATGTTGCTGTCCCCACGGCAAATGGCACATTGCGCGGGCGGTTGTATTCGCCGGCGGGGGTAAGCGGCGCGCCTGGCATGGTGATTGTGCATGGGGTCCATCACCTTGGGATGAACGAGCCTCGGCTGGAGCTCTTCGCTTCAGCAATGGCGAGTTGCGGGCTGCAGGTGCTGACCCCAGAGCTTCCGGCGATTGCGGACTACCRCATCGGGCCGGAGAGCGTTTCCGCGATAGGTGAGAGTGCGCGATGGTTTGCGCAACAGACCGGCGGCAAGGTGAGCGTGCTGGGACTGAGTTTCTCAGGTGGACTTGCATTGTTGGCCGCGGAGCAGCCCGCGTACGCCGCAGAGATGAAGATGGTCTTCGCTGTCGGGTCGCAGGCCAATATGCAGCGGGTGGCGCGGTACTACCGTACAGGACAGGACATTCGTCCCGACGGATCGGTCCAGACTCTAGCGGCGCACGAGTACGGGCCCCTGGTGATGGAGTACGAACACATGGAGGACTTCGCCTCGGCAGCAGATCGGGTGGCGTTGAGCTCCGTTCTGAAGGAGCACCTCTACGAGGACGACGCGGGGGAGCAGAAAGCGTTGCGGACATTGACACCCGCGCAGCGCGTAGTTGTAGCGCAATTGCTGCGGACAACTGATGCGCGAACAGTCACCCTGCTCGCGGCGAACGAGAGGAAACATGCCCGGGAGATGGAGGTGGTCTCGTCGGACCGCAATCTGCAGGCTGTGCGCGTACCAGTCTTCCTGCTGCATGGTGAGGCCGACAATGTGATTCCGTCGGCGGAGACACTGTGGCTGGCGCAAGGGCTGCGACCCCAGGTGCTGGAGGGTGCTCTGGTCAGTCCGTTGATCTCGCATGTAGAGATGGGGAATTCGCCGGGCGCGACAGATGCGTGGCGGCTGGTGGATTTCATCGCCAGGATGATGCGCCGGGCGGAGCAGTAGACTCTGTAGAGAAGGGGAACGAGAACGATGATCGCGACGGAGTTGATCGGGCTGACGGAGATTGAGGCTGCGCAGAAGCGCATTGCCGGGGTAGCGGTACGGACCGGGCTGTACAAGCTCGAGKGGGAAGCCGCATCGAAACTTCCCTACGAGATCTGGATCAAGGCCGAGAGTGAGCAGCCGATCGGCAGCTTCAAGCTGCGCGGCGCCTTCAACAAGGTCGCATCTCTGGACAAGGAATCCTTGAGCCGCGGCGTCATTACCTACTCCAGCGGCAACCACGCCCAGGGTGTGGCTTATGCCGGGCGGGAGCTGGGATCGAAGGCTGTCATTGTTATGCCGGAGAACGCTCCGATCGTGAAGCGTGAGGCGACCCTTGCTTTGGGAGCAGAGGTAGTGCTGGTCGGTCCCGCCAGCAAAGAGCGCAAGGAGAAGGCCGAGCAGCTCGAGGCTGAGCACGGATACACAATGGTGCCCCCCTACGACGATCCATACATCGTGGCCGGACAGGCGACCTGCGGTGCTGAGATTGTGGAGCAGGCTCCGGATGTCGACGTCGTACTGAGCCCGGTGAGCGGTGGCGGTCTGCTGAGCGGTATCTCCACAGCGGTGAAGCTGATGAGGCCCTCGGCGAAGGTCTTCGGTGTTGAGCCGGAGGTGGCTGGAGATGCTACCGAGAGCTTTGCCAAGAAAGAGCTGGTGGAGTGGCCGGCGGAGAAGACAGTGCGTACCATTGCGGACGGCCTGCGCACGCAGAGCCTGGGCGTGCTGAACTTCGCCCACGTACTGGAATACACCGACAACATCTTCACCGTGAGTGAAGAAGAGATCGTTGCGGCGCTGAAGGTTTATCTGAACGAGACGAACCTGGTACCGGAGCCGAGCGGTGCAGTGACGCTGGCGGGCGCCCTCTTCCACCCGGAGAAGTTGCCAGCCGGGACGAAGAAGGTTGTTGTGGTGTTGAGTGGCGGTAATATCGATCCGGCATTGAAGGCGCAGTTGCAGGGGCGCTAGGGCGCTCTCACCTTGCGTCGGGATGACGTGTGGACCGTCTATAGAGGTATGACGATGAAGCGGCTTGTGATTGGGATGATGATCTGTGCCGCCTCTGTGTGCGGCGCGCAGAAGAAGTCGAAGCTGCCGCCGCAGTACCAGGGCGCGGCGCGGGCGACGGTGTTGCATACGGCGAATGTGTATGTGGCCGCCGAAGATGGATCGCAGCGCGTGAGCGTTGTGACACCCGGACACGAAGTCACCATCATGGACCGTTCTCCGGGATGGGTGCRTGTCTTCGCTAATACGGACGAGCCGGAGCAGAATGACTACGACGCTCCAGAGATTCAGGACGACAGCCAATCGTCGCCGGTGAGCGGATGGATCAAGGACAAGGGAGTCGTCGGTCCTGGGACTCCGAACGGTGACAGGTTGATCTTCGGCGCGGCAGTCATTGCTGAGTCGCAGGCATATGCACCGCATGCGCCGAGGGACGCGGCTGCGGTGGCCCATTTCCTGTACAAGCGCATGTTCGAATATTTCCCACAGTCTCCACTGGCGGGAGAAGCAGCGTGGAGATCGGCGGATATCCGCTGGCAGATACAGAAGGCAGATTTCGCAACGCTGCCGTCGGCTAAGGAGCAGGATCCCAATCTGCGTCCGCGTCTGTATGAGGATGAGCTGAAGAAGGTCATCAAGTACTTTCCCGGTTCGAAGTATGCCGCCATGGCGGCGTATGAGTTGATCGACCAGAAATTATGCGGTGACTGGCAGGGCCTGCCAAAGTGTCCCGATAAAGAGACCGAGCACTACGAGAAATATGCCAAGGAGTATCCGGACGGTCCGAAGACGGCTGAAGCGCTCTGGCAGGCGGTCTATCGTCAAGGTGTCGTGAGCAGCATGTATCTGGCAGAGGAGAACAAGAAGAAGGCCGATAACGCGGCCTCTCATGCCAGCTCGTTGAATGACCAGTTACAGTCTCGCTTTGGCTCGACAGATTGGGCTGCGCGCGGCTCGGCGCTGATCTACAGGTTGCAGCAGGGGATTCCTGTCTACGGAAACGACCGCGATTAAAGCTTTTTCCTGCAGGTGTAGTGTAGGGCTTGCGCATCTATGGGCGTTTTCGGCAATGAAAACGCTGCTGCACTCTTCTACCGGAATACCCTAGCAACAGGAAAAATGCTTTAAGCAGCAGTTAATGCCCTTTCAGGTAGGCTGGAGTGAGAACGATTCACGTACTCTGGCAGCCGGAGGGGCTATTTGAACGATTATCTGTTGAGTGTCATCCTTGGCATCGTCGAAGGATTGACTGAGTTTTTGCCGGTGAGCTCCACCGCTCACCTGCGTATTACAGAGGCGTTGCTGCATATTTCGCTCGATGACGCCTATTGGAAGATGTACACCATCGTGATTCAGCTTGGCGCCATTCTGGCGCTTCTGCTGCTCTTCCGGCATCGCATCATCGGCTACCTGCACACCTTCCCCAAGGGTAAGCGCGGCGATAAGACGGTGCTGACTCATCCGGTCTCACTTACACTGATTGCTTTTGTCTGCACGGCGATTCCGGCAAAGATTCTGGACAAGGTGATTGGAAAGAATCTTGAGAATCTGGCGGTGATCGCCTGGGCGCTGGTGATCGGCGGTGTCGTGATGTGGGTTGTCGATACATGGGCCTCGAAGCAGACCTCACGTACCAACCATGTGGACAATATGTCCCTTGGCCAGGCCATCTGGGTCGGTCTATGCCAGGTCCTCAGTGCGGCTGTACCGGGCACTTCGCGTTCGATGTCGACCATTGCCGCCGGCCAGCTTGCAGGAATGAACCGCGAGACAGCGTTGGAGTTCAGCTTCCTGGTCTCGATCCCGACGATGATCGCTGCGACCGGCTATTCGCTGCTGAAGGCGCTGCATCCCAAGGCGGAGGCCGGCGAGACGCTCACTCCGCTGGTGATGACCGGACACGACTGGGTGGTGCTGGCGATTGGCTTCGTCGTGTCGTTTATCGTTGCGTACGGCGTCGTGGCATGGTTC
>NZ_JBFRCY010000068.1:0-9967 GCF_052113305.1 Terriglobus sp. YAF25 | reverse complement strand
GGCAAAGGGCCGTGGATCTGCCGTGTCACCGGCGAAAAATTACTTTCACCTATTGATCAACAAAATTTATAAGCAAGAATTTCCTAGTTTTTACTAGGGCATTTGCCCCTGTCCCCGCATGACCGAGGCATGGCTATAATCGCGCATCGTCGTAACAGATCCGTAATAGTTGAAATCGTAGACATCGTACCGCGCTGAAGCGTTGAGACTGTGCAGGTCGAAGGCAGTCAGCCTTTATTGCAGAGCGAGAATGCCTCGCTGGGCGCAGTGATCGATACAGAGCGAACCCAGAATCTTCCTTTGAATGGAAGGAAGTTCGATGATCTTGCCGTGTTGACTCCGGGTGTGAGTGTCTACAACCCCGATCTTCATTCCTCGAGTACCGACGGTTCCGCCATATCATCCAATGGGGGCCGCTCGACCTGGGGACAGATCAACGTCGATGGCATCACGATGGTGAACAATCGGCATGCGTATGTGAATCTCTATCCTTCCATCGACGCAATCGAAGAGTTCACCGTGCAAACCGGCAACTACTCCGCGGAGTACGGTGGCAGTGCCGGCTCGAATGTAAATATCCAGTTGAAGTCGGGAACGAATAAATTCCATGGCAGCGCGTTCGAATTTATTCGTAACGATGCGGTCGATGCGCGTAACTACTTTCGCCCCGCTCCGCTTTCGAAAAATGTCTTGAAGCAGAATCAATTTGGAGCAACAGTTGGCGGTCCGATCATCAAGGACAATACCTTTTTCTTTCTCAGTTATGAAAGCCTTCGCTCCGTTGAGGAGTTTCCATCGACGGCGAATGTTCTGACGCCGGCGCAGCGCAGAGGAGACTTTTCCGCCTCGTCGACTCCCATCATTAACCCGTTTACGGGTAACCCATACCCAAACAACCAGATTCCAGTGAATGCCGTAGCCCAGAACATCATCAACACGTATATGCCCCTGCCAAACAGCAGTGGCAGTACGAACTACGCTGGGGTCAACTCTGGCCGGTTGAGTGTAAACCAGGGTATCGTTCGGCTCGATCACAAGTTCAGCGATCGCGACCAGGTATTTCTCCATTACATCTATGCCATCCGCGACTTTCCGGTGACTGATGTGAATCCCAACTTTCACTTCACCGGTACATATCCCATCCACAACGTTGCGCTGCAATATCTCCATGTCTTTTCGCCGAAGCTGCTCAATGAGCTTCGCGCCGGCACGAACCTCGAACACGTGAAGCAGTCGGGCACGCGGACCGGTACAGGTTTTACGGTTGAATCTCTAGGGATCAATGGATTCAAAGTCGGCGGACCGAATGGCCGGCCTCTGAATCCCAATGAAGAAGACTTCCCCATTCTGAATATCGCTGGATATCTGGGCATGGGTGACGACCTCGCAGCATCGAACCTTGATTACAGCCGGACCTATCAGCTTGCCGACAATCTCACGTGGACCCATGGCAAACACGCACTGATCTTCGGCACCGACATCCGCTATGTGCTCGACGACGCGACGACGAACAACACGCCATTTGGAGAGATGGACTTCACAGGAGATATCACCGGGGATCCTGCTGCGGACTTTATGCTTGGTTTCCCACGCACCAGCCTTACTCCTGAAGGCGTTCCGATCACAAAAGCCCGGCAATGGCGATCCGCTTATTACGCGCAGGACAACTGGCGTGTGAACTCAAGACTGACAATCAATCTTGGCGTCCGTTATGACCTGTTCGCTCCGCCAGTCGACGTGAACAACGTCAGCCGTACGCTCGACTTCAGTGGCGCCGTTCCGGTATTCACGCCGGCTCCGGGCCAACGGTTGAACAGCATCTGGTCGATCACCCATAAAGACTTCGGCCCGCGACTGGGTTTTGCCTACAGCGTGACGCCTACGATGGTGGTTCGCGGTGGATACGGAGTCTTCTACTATGGCGGCCAGTTCGACAATATCAACATCCTGCAGCTGAATCCTCCGACGGCAGGCAGTCTCACCATAACCAATCCCAGCAGCAATCCGGTTGCGACGATTCAGAACCCTGTGCCGGCCTCGCTCTATCCCGCGAACCCTTACTTCAATGCGGTAACACTCCCTGCGGATCGTCAGCGCCCGGACCTCTATCTGCAAACCTACAATCTGACTGTTTCAAAGCAGTTCGGGTCCAATGTGCTGGACGTAAGCTACGTCGGTGTGAATGGCAGCCATATCGATAGCAGTATCAAGAATTTCAACTCGCCTGCGCCGGGCGACCTGGTCAATCCGGTCCAGGGGCGACGACCCTACAATACCTTCGCTCGGATCCGCTATCAGGATTTCGATGGAGCATCGAACTACAACGGTTTGCAGATGCACTTCGAGCATCGGTTCACCAAAGGGCTGAGCTTTACGGCTGCGTACACGTTATCTCATGAGCTGGATAACCAGGCCTTCGATACGAATGGCGGCGGCTGCGGGTGTCAGAACCCTCGCAACCCGCATGAGTGGGCAAGCGGAACGACTGACCAGAGGCACAACCTATCCATGGGCTACGTGTGGAAGCTTCCTGCTTTCAACAAGAGCGACGCGATGGCGGCAAAGCTGTTAACTGACGGCTGGGCATTGAATGGATTGGTACAGCTTGCCAGCGGAAATCCATACGATGTCCTGCAGAGCAGTGACGGACAGAATACGGATAACCAATGGCAACGTCCCGACAGGGTTCCTGGTTCGACTTTGTCGGTGGCACATCGTTCCATCGACAACTGGTTCAATACGGATGCGTTTACGCTCAGCACGTTGAACTATGGGACGTCGACGCGGAATCCTCTTGTATCGCCTGCAACCGATGTCGTAAACCTTGCCGTGATGAAGAACGTCGCAATGCCTTTCAATGAGGCCCATCAGCTTCAGATCCGCTTCGAAGCATTCAACGCCTTCAATACTCCGCAGTGGTCGACGCCGGATTCCAACCTGGGAGATGGCACCTTCGGCCAGATCACCTCAACCCGTTTGAATAACCGCGAGCTACAACTGGCAATCAAGTACCTGTTCTGAACCCTGGCAAGCTACGGGAGGCGTCCTGATTTTCAGGATGCCTCTGCTTGCTGCATGGATAAAGCTCGACACGTTACGCAAAACTTATCGAGCGCCCCGACAAGTCGGCTTCCCGGTAGCGACAGCCGCGGTTCGCTTACTTGCTTGCCTGGCAAAGACCTTTTGGTGTCCAGTCATGGACCATCGTGGTTGGGACCTGTGATGATTGATGCAGGATAATCACGATCGATTGGCGCTCTGCCGTGCCGATCGCGGTGAGGTGCATCGATAATCCCATGGGAACGATTACGGGAGCGGCGCCTGCCCGGCTGATCTGCATGCGGCCATCGGAGGTCTCCAGACATGTTTCGCCGCCTACGGCATACCAGGCCTCCGGGCCTGAGTGAAGGTGTGAGGGCGCCGTCATTCCCGGTGTGAAGTCCGCTTCCATAAACTGCGCCGAGTATTTTTCTCCAGCCACGACCGGAAGCGGTCCAATTTCGGAAATGCGATTTCCGTGGGCCGATCTCCATTTCTCGTCTTCGATGGTCATCAGCCACACCTTGCCAAATGACTCGACCACCGTGCCTCGTGGTCCTTTGTCTGCTTCTGCCGCGAGCCGTGTTGGATAGGCGTCGAGATGCCAGAAGACCTGTGGCTTTGTGAGTTGACCTACGGGATTGTCCGCCAGGATCCAGCAGCCGACCTGTTGTGTACGCACACCCACCGGCTTGCAGGTATCGCCCGGGACAGCGACCCCTTGCGCGGCCAATTGCGTACATGGGAGCAGTAACAGAGAAAACCAGAGCACCTGGCGGATCATGGATTCGAATCTCCGATCATTGGCATTTTGCAGCAGCGACGAAATTATAAGCGGGCAGGCTGAGTTCGCAACCAGCGCCGTGCCGAGGCTGTTCTCCGAAGGAGTGCTGCGAGTTTATTCAACGCGGCGGACGAGCAGGATCGTCTGATCGTCGGCTTGTTTGCCAAAGGCCTGTGCGGCGGAGACGATGCTGTCGCGAATGCTTGCAAGGTCCTGCCCAGGCATCTGCGTCAGGATCGCCGCGATGCGGTCACTTCCGAACTCTTCCTGCTGGGCGTTGGCAGCTTCAAGGATGCCGTCGGTGGCGATAGCGACGAGATCGCCTTGTTCCATTTGCAGGGAGTGCGAGAGATATGCGTCGACCGGAAGCAGGCCGACGGGGAGTTGATGGCAGGTGATCGCTTGCACGGTCCGGTTGGATGCCCGGTAGTGGAGGATCGATGGGTGTCCGGCGAGGGTGTACTGGACGCGGCCATCGGGTGCAAGACAGATAGCGGACAGGGTTGCGTACATGTGCGGCGCCTTCACCGCAGGGAGTGCGCGGTTGAGACGGTCGCAGAGACTGGCGAGAAGGGAAGCGGAGTCATCCGAGGATTCGAGCAGGATGGTGCGGACCGCGGTCTTGATCATGCCCATGAGGATGCTGGCCGGGAGTCCGTGACCGGAGACATCAGCGACGTAGGCGAGGATAGATCGATTAGGGAGCAGCACAAAGTCCACCAGATCGCCGCCCACCTCTTCGCTGGGCAGCGAGAGGCCATTCAGGTCGTAGCCGCCGAATGAAGTAGAGATAGGCGGCACGAGCGTGCGCTGAATGCTGTGGGCAGATTCGAGTTCACTCGCAAGGCGCATTTCTTCCCGCCGGGCGAGCGAGAAGCGCCGAATCAGAAATAGAAGCAGGGCAAAGATGAAGATTGTGCCGACGGCCGGACCAGGCATCAGCACGAACGGTTTGGTTAGCAATGGGAAAACCCAGCGTGCCGTCCAACGCTGCCAGCCCAGTTGCCAGGTGACGAGGAGGATGTCGTCGATTAAGGGAAATCCCTGCCAGAGAAGAGTGGGAACCAGCAGGATGAGCGCGTCGCGATCACGTTGGAGTGAACGCTTAAGTAGGATTACGAAAATCCATACGATGGCAGGGAGCGCGGCCAGCGTGCCCAGCAACCCGGCGATTGCCACGGACGTGATATGGAAGACGTAAAGAAACACGACCGTTGGCGGGCTGATGAACAACAGGGCAACAACGAACCACCAGGACCTGGAATGCGAGGTGCGCAATACGACGGAGAAAAATGCCAGAGCGGCAAAGAGAGCGGCCAATCGCACGAGGCCATCGACAAAATCGAAGACCGGTAAAGGGATCAGAGCAAAATCTCTGCTGATGCCTAATCCAATGTCGACCGCGTTCGCCAGGAGAAACAGAGCGAACCATAGATATTCACGTTCCTCACGACGGATGAAAAACAACACGAGCACGACGAGGCCGACGAGCGTGCTGAGCACGGCATAGGTGTATTCATCGACGAGGCCGTTCCACTGCAGCGATCTATCCGTCGCCGCGCGTCGCGCGATGAGGCGGGAGTCTCCGAAATAGCTGCTGCCATAGAAGCCTCCCGGCACGTAGTCCGCCCAGACGGGAAGGTGCCAGGTGCGGATGGCAATATGAAATGTACGCGGGCCAGAAGCGGCGGGGGATAGGTCGAAGACGCGGCTTGCGATGGCGTAGTTCAGGGAACCTTGGATCGGGCCGAAAGAACCGGCTTGACGTCCGTCGACGAAGAGCTGATAGCCGGTTTCCATCGGTCCTAAATAGATGGACCAGTTCCTGCTGCCATCAGGCACCGCGACGGTGAAGCGATACCATGCGAATCCTCCATAGTTCTTATAACCCTGTTGGCTCGATTGTTCATCGGAGCGGAGCAGGGGCCATTGCGAATCGTCGAAATGAGGGTCGGCCCATGCGACATCGTCCCCGGTGTGAAAACGCCAGAGGCCATCGAGGGAAGCAACGGGTTCGCGTCCGGTTTGCAGGTTGAAGGTCTGGCCATGGAGACCAGAGGCCGCGCAGAGTAAGAACGACACCAGCAGCACAGAGAACAACGCGCGTCTCATTTGTACGTCTCCAGGGTTAGGACAGAATCTTGAGAAACCGCGTTCAGACCATGTGCCGGCGATTGCTCTAGGCCTTCGGCCATCTTTCTAACCATAGTATTTTGCAGCGACGAAATTATATGCGGGAGGCCTGAGTTCACAAGCGAGCGACTGTCGTCGGCCATATCGGAGGTGATGCGGTCGGATTAGCCTTGCCAGGGCAAATCGACAAGTTCGCTTTTACTGAAGCTCTATAGAGCGGGCCTTCAGCCCTTTAATTTCTATGGGGCCATCAGACCTGGGGCGTTGCCCCAGGCTGGTATAGAACGCGCCTTTCCACCCCAATGAACAAGTTCATTGGGGACCCCGGCCTTCAGCGCTTACCCAGCGGGTGCCCACCCTCGGAGTCCTCGACGAACTTGTTCGTTGGGGTGAACGCTCGCAACGCTAGGGTGGGTTAGGAAGAACTGTGGCCGCTCGCAGGAATTACGGCCGCAACCAGTTTTCTTTTCGCGGATCTGTACGGACTTGGTCAGCTTCGGCGGTGGACCTCTAGATGCACTGTCCTACGAGCAACAACGGGCTTAGCCAAAGAGGCTCCTGGCTCCGCGCTCGTGATGCAGCACCCACATCGTTGCGAGACCGGCCTGTGCGATTGCGAACATGCGGGTCGCGTGGGGGGGGCGCTGACACCAGCGCATGCCGCGCCGCCAACCGGCAGGACCTTTCTTCCAGAACTGTCCACCGTGCGTGGGATGCAATGCAGCAGCCACTCCATCGCCGATCAGCGTAATGGCTATTGCGTGCTTGATGCGATCTGCTGTGGTCATCTCAATCGCCCTCCGTTCTGCAGAAACTTGAGATGCGGGCAGAGCGAGATGTGCTGCCCATGAGTCTCAGGCGGGCAGGTGAGACGGAAGCCCTGATCTATTCCTGCTCCACTTCCAGATAGTCCGCAATCGAGCGATGCAGGTCGGTCGCTCCTGGAAGCTCCAGGCGTTGTTGTGCGATCTCCGCGGCGAAGGCCAGTTCGTTCATCGTGACCGCGCCGGCAATCACGATATCCAGGAGCTCCGGATATTTGGGCTCCATCGAGCAAGCCTCGCGGAGAATCGCTATTCCTTCCTGCGTCTTGCCCAGATGGATCAGGCAAACTCCGTATTTCGCCAAAATCAGCGCGGTTGCTCCACCCTGCCTGCGAGCCGTGTTGTAGGCGTGAGCCGCTTCTTCGTACTGCTGCAGGTGCAGGCGAGCATCTCCGAGCGTTTCGTACAGGACGATGCTGGTCACGTTCCTTGCCATGGCATGTGAGAGCAGCTGGATCGCATCTTCGTACCGCTGCATGCGCAGCAAGCAAACCCCGCCCAGGATGACGGCGTCCATGTTGGATTCATCCAACTGAACGGCGCGAATTAACATGTCCAGGGCTGCCTGCGGGTCCTTGGAGAACTCGAGCTCGGCCCAGCCCAGTTCGTAGGCTGTTCTGCTGTCTTCTGGATACGCTTCAAAATGCCGTCTGTTGATCTCCAGATAAAGCGCGTTCTTGGCGTCGCGAACGCTTTCTTCATCGTCGACGAGCCCGAAGTGATGGATCACGAACGTCGCCTGGCCGATGGGGAGACCGAGCTCCTGCACGCGATAGACAACGGTCTCGTGCACCGGCCGTTCGAAGCGGATCTCAGGATTCCGGCGGAACAGACGGGTATTGATGGTGGTGACATACGCAGGGAAGGGGGCCGATTCCGGAAGGATGCGCGGATTCGCTAAGGCCCCTTCCGCGCCGCTCCGACTGTTGGCCTGCCGTACGTAGTTCCATCGCACGACATCGAAGGCGTCCATATCCGTCTTTGCGACCAGCTTCTTCAGAAGCTCGGCGCCTTCCGGGTCCATCATCTCGTCGGCGTCGAGGACAAGAATCCAGTCGCAGGTTGCCTGCTGCAGCACAAGGTTCCTGGCCTCGGCGAAGTCCTCGTTCCAGGGAATGGGCATCCAGGTCGCCCCAAATCTCTTTGCAATCTCAGCGGTGTCGTCAGTGGATCCGGTGTCGCCGATAACAATGCGATCCACGATGGACCGCGCGCTCTGTAAACACCGTGCCAGACTGCTTCCGCCATTTTTCACGATCATCGAAAGTTCGATCGTGGGTGCGCTCATAACAAAACCCCTTCGAAGCAATTGTCGCTCAGCCTGGACGACTCGGCGAGAGGCCTAGTTCACTCGTTGTGCATTCGGCTGCGAGCCAGCCATTCCGAAGGAGATACGCCCAGACGTTGCGTAAAGACACGGGTGAGAGCCGGGGCATTGGCGTATCCCACAGCGGCCGCAATGAGTTTCAGCGAGTTACCTTTCTGTAACATTGTCTGCGCGATCCCCAATCGCCAGTTGGTCAGGTAATCAAATGGAGTCATACCGACAACCTGCCGAAAATGGACGGCGAAACGAGCACGGGACATACCGGCAAGTTGAGCCAGATGTTCGAGTGACCACGAAGTCTCGGGGCGTTGATGCATGGCCTCGATGGCTCTGCTCAAACGAGGATCACTGAGCCCCGGCAAAATCCCGCTCTCAACAATGTGCGCACTTGCTGCCGATCGCATCAGCAGTACAAAGAGATATTCGAAGAGTCGATCCAGGGCAGCCTGACGGCCCGGCGATTGTGCGGCGGCCTCGGTGAACAGAAGCTGCAGCGTCGGCGCAAGTTCGGGAAGGGCATCAAGCGGGACCACGAGCGGCTCAGGTAGACACGCAATCAGCGTATTTAACATTCCTGTGCCAAATTCGATCGTCGCGCATACCAGCTCGGCGCCATCCTCCATTGGGCCGTGAAGCCGATGAAGCCGGGGACGCGGGAAAAAGATAACGCTCGGCCTATCAATAACCAGTTTGCGGGCGCCAGGCCGCGAGATCTTCAGCGTTCCCTTCCCGAGCACATGAAGATAACCGGCGTGATCGTTCGCCTGGTCGGGCGTGCTTCCGCACAAGGTTCCCGAATAAAACATCCGGGCTGTGAGGGAAAACCGTTCGAAAAAGGGCGCGAGGCGATCCATCGAGACTCTAAGGTATATCAACGATACTAGTTATGCCAATCCGTATTGTCTTATCTCCATAGATGCTTCCCGTGCGGCGCTGAAGCGCTGCCGGAGATTGGAAATAAGGTCAATGAACGCGCTTATCCGACTTCTATCGAAATCAAGTCTTCTAAAGGGAGACCTCGACAACCATCTCATCCGCGCATCGATGGTTATCATCTACTTCTTCTTCGGGTATCAGAAGTGGTTTGAGTACGAGGCACAAGGATTAGTCCCATTCTTCACCCACGGACCTCTCATCTACTGGATGTACGCGGTCTTCGGTATCAAAAGCTCGACGTACTTTCTGGGTGTCTCCGAGTGGCTGTTTGGAGGCTTGTTGCTGGCGGGGTTTTGGAACCGTAAGGCGGGAATCCTGGGCGCTCTGGGATCGGTGTTCACTTTCATTGCGACGGTGACGATCATTCCGTTCATGCCCGATGGCTGGGCTCCGTCTGCAGGCGGTTTTCCCGCGATGGTTGGTAATGTGGCTTTTCTGATGAAGGATGTAGTTCTGCTGGCCGTGTCGTTCTATCTGCTGAAACAGGATCTTGCCAAAGTGACGCCTGCGGCGGAGATTGTGTAACCAGAGTGGTCGATAAAGTCGGAAGCTGTAGACACTCGTTGCTCCATTCTTCGCAGCTTTATCGCGAAGAATGGGGTCCTGGGCAAACACGGTCGCTGGGTATCGCGCTTTGCGCGCGACCGTATCGAATATATCCATGCACCTTAATTCATTGGGTGCTATTCGAGCTGTCCGATACACTGTGGTTCTCCAGACGTAAGCTCTGGACAAGCGTTCCTCATAGGAGACTGTATGGCTTCCATTACCGGCTTTGGCGGAGCATTCTTGCGGGCAAATGATCCGAAGGCTCTCTATCAGTGGTACGAGCAGCATCTCGGCCTGGTGAAAGCTGATGGAGCGTTCGGATTTCCCGCTCCGACGCAACACCCGCGGGTTGTCTTCTCCTTCTTCAAGCAAGAC
>NZ_JBFRCY010000067.1:0-9791 GCF_052113305.1 Terriglobus sp. YAF25 | reverse complement strand
GCTGACTCTCACCTTTGTGAGAAGTGGCGCGGAAAGAAAGCAGGTTGCCGGTCCGGACGGTGGGTTTGCTTTTATTCAACTCACTACAGGCGACTACCGCCTGGGAGTTGAGGCGGCCGGCTTTGGATCGGCGCAGCAGGCGGTTTCGTATCAGGGAGCTCCTATCCATCTGATGGTGCCGCTCGGAGCCGCAGCCAGCACCGAGGTCACGGTCTCGGCGACGGATATCGTGGAGGAGCCGACAGCGCCGGCGCATGTGCTCATCACGCCGGAGGAGATCGATCGCATGCCGTCGCAGAGTGTGAGTGCTCCCTTCAGTTCCCTGATCACAATGACGACACCTGGAGTCTCGGCTGACTCCAACGGATCCTTCCATCCGCTTGGCGATCATGCGGAGGCATCCTTCTTCGTCGATGGCCAGCCGATCACCGATCAGCAGAGCCGCACCTTCTCGACACAGGTATCGCTCAACACATTGCAATCGGTAGACGTTCGCGAGGGCGCTCCGGGGGCAGATGTGGGCGATAAGACCAGCATGATCATCGCTGCGCAGACACGGTCAGGACTGGACCAGCGAAGACCCTCCGGAACGCTTCAGCTCAGCCGTGGATCTTTCTATACCACCAATGCAGGCGCCAGCCTCGGATTCGGAACAGAACGCTTTGGTTTCTTCACCGCGGCCGATGCAGTGAACAGCGCGCGCTTTCTTGATACGCCGGAAGCCGTAAACCTGCACGCGAATGGCAACGCGGAGAATACCTTCCAGCGGTTTGACTATCGGCTTACCGATAAGACGGTCCTCCAGCTTAGTGCAAGCCTGAGCCACTCGTGGTTTCAGACGCCGAACACCTTTGACCAGCAGACGCTCGGACAGAACCAGCGGCAGACCATTGTGAGCTTCAATGTCGCGCCGCAACTGGTGCACACCTTCAACGATCACGCCTTCCACCGCATCAACTTCTGGGTGCGGCAGGATAAGGTTCGCTATCGTCCATCCGGCGATATCTTCTCTGACTCTCCGGCCTACCTGGCGCAGGCCCGCCGTCTGACCAATGCGGGAACACGCACGGAGTTCACCTATACCCACGGGCGGCACAATATCGTGGCAGGCGGCGAATATAAGCACACGTTCCTGACCGAGCAGTTCGCAACAGGGCTGACCGACCCTACCTACAACAGTCCATGCCTGGGACCGGATGGTGCGCCGTCCTCCAACACCACCGTGCGCCATCCTTCGCAGTGTGTCGGTGCCGGACTAACATCCAACGCCGACTACCTTCCGGGTCTGCTCCCGCTCGATCTCACTCGCGGAGGCTCCATCTACTCGTTCCGTGGCGGAACTGATATTAAGCAGCTCGCACTCTTCGGGCAGGACTTCATTCGGATGGGACAGCTTCAGCTCAAGCTTGGCCTACGCTACGACAAGTACAACGGCATGGTGAGCACGTCCGGAGCACAACCGCGTTTGGGCATGACCTACGGAGTCCAGCGCATCCGCACCACCTTCCGTGGAGACTACTCCCGTGTCTTCCTGACGCCCTACAACGAGAATCTCATCGTCGCGAGTTCTGATGGTCCGGGATCGCCTTCTGCATCCCTCGGAGCCTCGGGTTCGCACGTTCTCAGCACAGCAACCAGAAACCAATTCAATATCGGCTTCACGACGGACCTGAAACGCATCTCCTTCAGCGGAGAGTACCTTTGGAAATTTACTTACGGAGCCTACGACTTCGATGTGCTCCTTAACAGCCCGCTGACCTTCCCCACACAGTTTGCTAAGTCCAAGATCGACGGAGGCCTGGTACGGGTAACCCTACATCCCTATCGCGGATTCGCCGGTTTCGTCACCGTAAGTCACACTCGATCCCGCCTCTTTGGTCCCCAGTTGGGAGGCGTCAGCTTCAGCGCGCCATACAGCAACGTCGTTCGGCCAGACCATGACGAGGGCCTGGCGATGAATCTCAATGCACGCTATCAGTTCGGCAGGCGCGGCCCGTGGATCAATGCTTCCTACCGCTATGATGGCGGGCTGGTTTCGGTCGCAACGCCCGACATTCCCACGGTGCTCAAACTCAGCGGAGATGAACAGCAGCAGATGGGACTGCACTGCGGTGACGTCTTTGCAACCGTCTCAACGCCGATCCGTTCCTGTGACGGAGCGATCCGCGCAACCCGCATCCGCATTCCCGTCCCAGGGACGTATGACGCGGACCGCAATCCCTCCCGCATCGCCGTTCGCAATACGGTCGATCTCTCCATCGGCAAGGATGACCTGATCTCGCACGAAAAACAGAGCCTGGGCGTACGGCTCGACATCGTGAACCTGAACAATACCAGCGCTCTGTATAACTACCTCTCGACGTTTTCCGGAACTCACTTCCTGACTCCCCGCACGGGGACGATAGCGATCCGGTATACCTTCTGAGCCCGGGTTCAAATTTTCTACTCGATCCATCACATCCTCGGGTATGCTCTTATACCGATATAAAAGTGATTACCCCCGGGGGGACGATGAACCTTAACCATCTGAAAATGCTGCAGGTATTGGAGCAGGCCGGCTCCATTTCAGCGGCAGCGGAGGAGCTGGCAACATCACAGCCCCGGTTGACCCAGCAGCTTCAGCAGGTCGAGCGTGAACTTGGAACCACGCTCTTCCATCGGTCCCCGCGAGGCCTGGAGCTTTCCGAATCGGGCCGTGCCTTCCTGGTCTATGCCAAGCGAATCAGCGCGATGTACGACGCCGGGCATGCCGCGGTCCGCCGGCTGGGCGAGGGAGCCGGCAAGACGCTTCGGCTGGGAGTCAGCCTTACCGCCTCGACGCAGTTTGTGCCTGCGGATCTTCTTGCCTTTCACAAGGAGCATCCAGACGTACAGGTCAGCGTGACCCGCAGTCTGCCCAAACATCTTGTGCGTGGGCTCGAGAATGAGCGGTTCGATCTCTGCCTGGGACTGGAGCTCCCTGAGTCTCCTCTCTTTGTCCGCGAAGATGTCTTTCGGACCCGCATGGTGGGCTTCTCCTCACAAGAGATGGCCGTACCCGAGAATCCCACCCTGGAAGAGTTCTGCCGTCACCCGCTGATCCTGCCTCCCCGCACCTGCGGAACGCGCACGCTGATCGACGATGCACTGCGGCGCGGGAAGGTGAAGGCTCAAGTAGTGATGGAGATCGATGACATTGCCACCATTCTGAACCTGGTGAAGGTGGGAGCGGCTGTCACCATTCTGCCCAGCATCGCATCCTCTACATCGGCGCTACAGCGATCGGAGTTTCGCGACTTCCACGAGGAGGCTAAGGGGCATTTTCTTTATCCGCGCAGAACTACCCCAGAGAGCGAGACCTTTATCCGCATCGCCGGGGAGCGAATCCGCTCTCGTCCGGATGGGAATGCCCCGGAAAGCTGATTTTGCGACTTCTTATATCGATATATCCGCGATCTCACTTCAGCGGAAATCGCCGAAATGGACTGCTTCCGGAGCGGAGGGCTGATCCAGAAACTGGAGGGTGGTCGAGGGACCCAGGCTTGTGGGAGGATCCCACTCGCGCAGCGCCCAGACCACCTTCTTCTCCGGCGTGATCTCGATCGCCTGAATGGTGTGCGGTCCATCCGCCGCGTAGTTCTTGCTCCACTCATTCACCCAGTTGTTGATGACGGTATTGCCGTTCGGCAATCGCCATGCCTGCTGCAGGCTGGTGAAGTGATACTCAGGCACTTCCGCCGGAGTAAAAGACCAGACCGTATCTCCGCGCCGGGTGACTTCGCGGACCCCGACCCGATCGGTGATCAGGACGTTGCCATTCTCCAACGGAGAGACACCCCAGGGACTTGTGGCTGGAAACGACCAGAGCTCGTTTCCCTCCGCGTCATACTCCACAACCTTATTGAGATCCATGTGAGCAACGAGCAGCGTTCCCTCGGGTGTCAGCCGCGCATGCCGGAACTGGGTATGAACACGGATCGGATGCTTGACGGCGAGCGTCAGCTCTTTTTCGATCGCACCCGTGCCGGTATTGACCACACGCAGCAGAGCGGAAGGATCGCCATTCTGGATGTAGAGGACGTGCGAGGTACCGATGGGAACGGCAGTGTGAACCTCATGGCCCGCGGGCGGATCATAACTCCATAGAATCTTCTTTTCAGGCGAGATGAGCTTAACGCCGTACTGATGAGCGATGAGAAGATTGCCGTTCGAAAGCAGCACGGCATCGCTGATCTCTCCCTTCTCTTGCGGGTCATCGTAGCTCCAGTCGATTTTGCCGTGTCGAACCAGAAAGACTTTGCGGTCGTGGGATTCACCGGCATAGAGAAAATCGTGGCCGGCGAGGCCTTTTCCCGGAAGCGGCACGGAAGACAGGGGCGCAGAGACCTGTGCCTGCGTTCCGTAGACACAAAAAACAACGAAGATCACGCTGAGAGATCGGGATAGGAGCATGTGTTCTCGCGGAAACGGATGGAATAGTCGAACGTCAGCCATTCTCCACCACGGAAGACGCATCGTTCAAGCGAAGGGATACCGTCGTTCTTTCATCCCTTCGATCTGAATCGCTGACGTCTGGAGTCAACGGCTATCTGCCGAACGAATGCAATCACATCGTCACATCGCCTTGCGGCGCGGGAGTCACCTGCCTGCTCGTAGCCGCTTTTTATCTTTCCGAAGAGAGCTATCACCTTCTTCCAGTCAGCTTCCGTCGCGCTGAACTCGCCAAGCATCTTCCGTGTCCATTCCGAGACGCTCATCTCACTTGCTTGAGCAGCCTCCGCGATGCGCCTGCGGTCGGTTGGCGTGAATCTGACGGGAACGATCTCACCTTTGGCTTCCCTTTTGGCGAGCTTTGGGCGACCGGCCTTCTTCTGCACAAGCGTGATGTCTGGCATCGAAACTCCTGACTCAGGAATGACTGCGTGTTATTCAGCTCGAAGCATTTCCACTGGATCGACCTTCAGTGCCCGGCGAACGGCGGGTACGGCTGCAAAAACAACAGCGAGAGCAATTGCCGTCAGCGGAAGGACTAGCATGAATGGATTCTCTGCCTTCACGCCATAAAGCAAAGACCCTACATATCGAGCTGCCGCCTTTCCGGCTACCAACCCAATTGCACTTCCTGCGCCTACGACAAGGACGATTCCGAAACTCACCTGCCGAACAATATGGGCTGCACGTGCGCCCAACGCCAGGCGGATACCAATCTCTTTTTTCTTCTCGACAACTGTGTAGTGCAGCACTCCGTACAAACCAATGGCGGCCAACAGTAACGCGACCGCACCAAAGAAGATCGAAAGCATCGCCAGCAGACGTTCACGAATCACCTGTGCCAGCCGCAGCTCCTCTTGCGTGCGTATATTCACCACGTGCATGTCCGTCCGCGCCTTGCTCACCTCTCGCCGCAAGGTTGTCGCCATCGCCATCGGATCCTGTGCCACGGTCTTCACCACAATGGTCCAGTGAGGCACGAGTCCTGCGGGTGCATCCGTCGCAGAAACAGGTTTAGGCCTAAAAAAGAATGGGATAAAAGCTACAGGCGGCATTGCATCATGAGTGTTGCTGTAGACGGCGTCCTTGACTACACCGACGACCTGCACCTTATCACGTCCGCCGTTTTCCCCTCGCTTTTCAAAGACCTTACCGATGGCGTTCCCGCCTCCCAAAAATGTCCTGACAAAGGTCTCATTTACGATCGCCACTTCGGGAAAGAAATCTCCATCGTGAAAGTCGCGTCCTGAGGTCATATCGATTCGCATGGTCTTCAGCCATTCCGGCGAGATATTGAGAAAGTATGCGAGCTGGGAACTGAACGGGCCGCCGCTAATGGCGATGGAGTCATTCCAGGCCGATTCGCTCAATAGGGGCCAGGAGCACGAAGCAACACTCTCTACTCCGGGAATCGTCCTGAAGTGTTCCACAACACTTGCCCATGCGGTCGCTTCCGTCTCCTGCCGGCCGGTTGTCTCCAGCAAAAGCAGCCTGTCAGCATTGAACCCCAACGGCTGATCCGACAATCTCTGAAACGTAGCCACGAACAATCCCGCGACAAAGAGGACAACGAAACAGAATGCAACTTGCACTCCCAGCATTCCCCGCATCCACCGGTGACGTGCCCGTGGCGCATCACTACCCTTCAAAATGCTTACTGGCTTTACCCACGATGCCCGCAACGCAGGCGCCAAGCCGAAGAGCAACATCACACCAAATGTCAGTACGATCCCGAATGCGATCACCCTGGCATCCGCCGGCAACATGAGCTGTACCGGGACATCGGGCCGGTCGATCATGAGAACAACCATCGGGGCTGACCACCAAGCCAGAATCAAGCCCGCAGCGGCAGACAGGACCGCCATCATGCCGGCCTCGACCAACATCAATTGCACGAGCCGCCAGCGCCCAGCACCGATCGAGACACGGAGTGCCATCTCCCTGGCTCTACCCGCGGCCTGCGCGGTCATCAGGTTGGCCACATTGATACAGGCAATCAACAGCACCATCGTGACCAGCACTCCAAGGGTCACAAGTGCCCTGCGGTACTCTTCCCGAAAGTCGGAGACACCGGTACTGGCCGGCAACATCACAAYTTCGTTATTCAATAGATTCTTGACAATCTCGGCAGAGAGGCCCGCATCTCCTTTTAAACGCGTCTCCTCGAGGTGATAGTTAATCGCCCCTAGTTTGTCCTGGACTGGCGTTAGTTCTTGGTTCTCATGCAGTGCAACAAGCGTACGAAACCACGTCCAATTTGCCCTACCGTATCCACGGTGCATTGCCATCGGGAGGAAAATATCGGCGATTGTTCCCGGAGTGGTTCCGGTAAACCCCTTTTGCGCGATGCCAACAATCTCATACACACCGTTCTGGAATCGGAAGGTGTTGCCGATGACACCTGGATCCCGCTGGAAGCGACGTCTCCAGTAGTCGTCAGACAATACAGCATAGGGGGCCTTCCCTTGCGCGACGTCGTCGGCATCGGTAAGGAGCCTGCCCATTTGCGGATGCAGACCGAAGACTTCGAAGAGATTCCCAGAGACATGCACCACCGTTGCTTTCTCCAATTCCTGCTCCGTGGAGTACGTCAGTTCCTCACGAACGGCATACGAAATCGCAACGAGATCGGCCTGCTGCTTTACAGCTTTACGCATTTCGAGAAATGCCGGAGAGTCCCACGCGTTGTAGCTGCGCCATTTGCCATCAAAGCTGATCCCCTGCTTTGTCAGTCCATAAAGTCGTTCCGGATGTGCAATAGGAAGCGCGCGCCACAGCATCGCATCCATCAGGCGGAAGGCGCCGACGCATGCTCCCATGGCCAGGGCGAGGGAAAGAATAGCGACCGATGAGGTCACCTTGTTTCGCTTGATCTGCCTCCAGCTAAAAGCCACATCGGCGCGTAGTGCGTCCAGCCATCCTTCCACGCGCAAGGCATAGCTTGCCTCGCGCTGACGAAGCGAGTTGCCCAGAGCTTTTCGCGCCTCTGCCTCGCTACGGCCATGTTCCATAGCTTCGGCAACATGAGCTTCAAGCTCTTCTTCGATCTCGCTCCGCAGACGATCCGCACGAAAGACATTCCCGACTCGTTTCCACAAGGCCATCTCACACCGTCCTGAGAATCCGGTTGACTGCGGAGGAGACGTCCTCCCAACGTTGCTGTTCGGCGGCGAGTTGCTTCCTCCCCTCCGCCGTCACCTCATAGACACGCGCCCTTCGACCCGTATCCTTCTTGACCCATTCCGCGCTGATCCAACCCGCCTCTTCCATACGGTGCAGGGCCGGATACAGAGAACCCTCCTCGGCGCGCAGCACATCGTTCGACATCTCTCCAATGGCCGTCATGATCGCGTAGCCATGCAGCCCAGACCGGCGCGAAAGAATCTTCAACACCAACAAATCCAGCGTTCCCTGTAACGAGTCAGTCTTTCTCATACCTAGACATCTTAATAATTAGATGTCTGGGTATCTGTCAAGATCGATCTTTCATCTGTCCATTTCCGGACACGCGGACACGTTTGCGGACACAGCAGGGTTGAAGAAGACCCGTTAAACCATTGATATTGCTATGGTTACTTTGGCCCAAAAGGTGCTCCAGTATTTCTACGTATGGACATCCAAAGACCTGATATCAGGCTAAAGAAGCAACGGCGGCAGTGGATCTTAGGTGGCGTTCTGGTCCTGGTGCTGTCGGTAGTGGGGTGGGCTGTCTCCCGGTTGAAGCCTGCCGCGCCGACCGTTGACCGTGCGACCGTGTGGACCGACACCGTAAAGCAGGGACCTTTGCTGCGCCAGGTTCGCGGCCCGGGCACGCTGGTTCCGCGCGAAGATCGCATTCGCCTTATCCCCTCCGAGACGGAAGCGACCGTTGTCCGAATCCGCGTTCTTCCCGGCGCGAAGGTTGATCCGGACACCATCCTGATGGACCTGGTCGATCCGACCGTACAGCAGGAGCTGCTGGACGCCGAACTGCAATGGAAGGCCGCGCAGACCGACCTGATGAACGTGAAGGCGAAGCTCGACAGCGACCTTATGACCCAGCAGGCCGCAGCCGCCACCGTCAGTGCCGACTACAAACAGGCCAAGCTGCAGGCTCAAACGGACAAATCGCTCTTTGACCTGGGCGTCATCAGCGGTTTGACCTACAGCGCCTCCAAGGGCAAGGCCGACGAGCTAACGACGCGCGATGAGATTGAGAAGAAGCGGATCACCGTCAATGAGAAGGCGATCGAGACCCAGATCGCCGTGCAGCAGACCAAGGTGGAGCAGGCACGTGCGCTGCTTGCGCTGAAACAGCGGCAACAGGACGCCCTCAGCGTTCGGGCCGGCATCAGCGGTGTCCTGGTCGACCTTCCCCACCAGGTGGGCGAACACGTGGCGCCGGGCACAACCCTGGCCAAAGTCGTCCAGCCTGATCAGCTCAAGGCCAGCCTGAAGATCGCCGAGACCCAGGCGCGCGATATCCAGATCGGTCAACCCTCTGAGATCGACACCCACAACGGCGTCATCCCCGGCAAAGTGATGCGTATTGACCCTGCTGTAGTGAACGGAACCGTGACCGTTGACGTAGAACTAGCAGGCGCTCTTCCGCAGGGAGCGCGTCCGGACCTCAGCGTCGATGGCGAAATTGATCTCGACCGGCTGTCCAACGTACTGTTTGTGGGCCGGCCCGCATTCGGCAACGAGAACAGCACGATCAGTCTTTTCCGCCTGGGCTCTGATGGAAAAACCGCAGTTCGGGTTCCGGTAAAGGTTGGCAAAGCATCGGTGAATGCAATCCAGGTCATGGAAGGATTGCAGGCCGGAGACACCGTGATCCTGTCGGATATGAGCCGATGGGAGAACACAGACAGAATTCGCCTGGAATAGGAAGCGACAAGGAGAGATTAAATGGCAGAGACGATTATCGACATCGAGCAGCTCACCAAGGTCTTCTACACCGACGAGATCGAAACGCATGCGCTATCCGGCATCCACATGCAGATCCAGCGCGGCGAATACGTGGCGATGTCGGGCCCATCGGGTTGCGGCAAGTCGACGCTGCTCTCAATCATTGGCCTTCTGGATACGCCGACGAACGGCCGCTATCAGTTGAATGGAAACGAAGTCGCAAACCTTAACTTCTCCGACCGGTCACGTATCCGTAACCAGGAGATCGGTTTCATCTTCCAGAGCTTCAACCTGATTGGCGATCTGACCGTTGCCGAGAACGTGGAG
The DNA here is from genome assembly GCF_052113305.1 of Terriglobus sp. YAF25. Lineage (NCBI taxonomy): Bacteria > Pseudomonadati > Acidobacteriota > Terriglobia > Terriglobales > Acidobacteriaceae > Terriglobus > Terriglobus sp. YAF25. Next base: position 104 of record NZ_JBFRCY010000067.1, on the reverse strand, counting down.
CTACCGCTCACCTACCGTAGCGGCATGCCGGTTGCCGAGCGCAAGAAGCGCGTGCAGGAATCGCTCGAGCGCGTCAACATGGCGCACCGCATGCGGCATTACCC
>NZ_JBFRCY010000066.1:0-22749 GCF_052113305.1 Terriglobus sp. YAF25 | reverse complement strand
CTCATATACCTATATTCCGCAGAACTATCGCAATCCGTACGTGGAGAGCTACAACCTGTTTGTCCAACACGCCTTGCCATGGGACTTCTCGCTCTCGGTAGGCTATGTCGGGAACCACGGCGTAGGAATGGGTGCAAACCAGAACATCAATCTCTCTTCGCGTCTTGGGGGCGGCAATGCTGACCTGCCACTGAATATTGCTTTCGGAAGGACAGCGGCAGTCACACAATACTTCATCGGCACGTCCACCAACTACAACTCGCTTCAGGTATCGTTGAACCGTCGCTTCACGCACGGCTTCTCCAACATCACCTCGTTCACGTATGGCAAAGGGCTGAACCTTTTCACCGGAGACGATGGCGGCTTCATGTTCTACCAGGACCAGCGCCGCAACTACGGTCCGACCGATTACGACCGCAAGTTCAATCTTCAGGAAGCGTTCACCTATGAGCTTCCGTTCGGTCGGGGCAAGAAGTTCCTCAATCACGGAATTGGAGCTTACGCTATTGGTGGCTGGAAGCTGTCTGGAGTGGTCTCAGTTGTGACCGGTACCCCGTTCAGCGTGACAGCGAATAACAATCTCAATACACCGGGATGGACACAGACGGCCAACCTCACTGGAACGTTCACGAAGCTGGGCGGCGGGCCAGGACACAAGTGGTTCGATACCTCGGTCTTCTCTCAGCCGGCCGGATGCACGGCGGTCTGCTCGGAGATTTCGGGCACATCGGTTGGCAACACGGCACGCAACGCATTCCGTGGTCCGGGATTCGTGCAGAACAACGCGTCGATCTTCAAGACATTCCCGGTCTACAAAGAAGGCACCACGCTGGATATCCGTATGGACATCTTCCAGGTGTCAAATACTCCACAATTTGCAACTCCAACCACCAGCACCGGTCCGGATGTTGCGAACATTACCGGGGGAACCTTCGGTCAGATCACCCGCACCATTGGCAGCGGAAGTGGTGTCAACGGAACTGGAGGCGGCCGCTCATTGCAACTGGCCGCGATCCTGAAGTTCTAAAACCTTAACAAACCGCTAAAGCGAAACGGCCTCGTACATTTTGTACGAGGCCGTTCCGCTTTAAGAGCCTTTTCCCTGTTGCTGGGTATCCCGTCGAATCGAGCCTTGCCCAAAGGGTCTCGAGTTTGGCACCATCGATTGCGTTATTGATTTCTTATCTCGGAGCGTTCTCTAAAATGCGTGTTCAGCAATGGTGTGCGATTGGCTTTCTGTTAACAACGATCTCAATGGCAGGGGCTCAGACTGCTACCTCCACCGTGATGACGGGAACCTGGGCTACCGCGCCTGTCCAGGCACTTGCCAAAGCCGCCGACGCCGGTGACAAGACGATTCGCAACATCGTGCACGTCTCCCTTGGATCAACGGACACAGTCAGCGTGCAGTTGACCAATGAGTTTGGGATCGAACCGCTTACCGTAAGCGCTGCCACCCTCGCACTCAGGCAGACGGACAATACGGTGTCCACGCCAGTTGCCTTGTCCTTTCAGGGGCAGGCGAGCATTGTGATTCCCCCCGGCAAGTTCGCCTGGAGCGATGCGGTTCATTTGCCCTTCCCTGCGATGAGCGATGTTGCCGTCAGCTTGTTCGTTCCCACGCAGCCGATGACCTTCGTCTCGCAACACAACTTTGCGAATGCGACCAACTATCTGGCTCCGGGAAACCAAGTATCTGCTCTCACCTTGACGGATGCAACGAAGTTGATGAGCTTCCGTTATCTGAAGTCTGTCGCGGTGTCCTCGCCTTCGCAGGGAGCGGTTCTCTGTTTCGGCGACAGTATTACAGATGGCTCCAGAAGTACCGCCGATACGAACCAGCGTTGGCCTGATCTGCTGGCCAAGCGTTTGGCCGCAAATTCCCCAACGGCAACGATGGCGGTGATGAATGTAGGCATTGGCGGGAATCGTATTCTCCACGATGTAACCGGCCCCAGTTCTCTGTCGCGATTCGACCGTGATGTCCTGGAGCTTGCGAACGTTAAGTATGTCGTTCTGCTGGAAGGGATTAACGACATCGGACATAGCTATGACCAGAAGAATCCCTATGACCATGTGTCGGTACAGGAGCTCATCGCGGCAGATCGCCTGCTGATCACACGCGCCCATGCAAACGGGCTCAAGATCATCGGCGCAACACTTACGCCGTACCTCCCAACTGGATACTCCTCGCCCGCCGGAGAGCAAGTACGCACTGCATTGAACCAGTGGATACGGACCGGAGGCGAATTCGATGGGGTGATCGATTTCGATAAGGCGACGTCAGATTCCGCAAAGCGGGACGCCTTTCTTTCGACGTACGACAGCGGCGATCACCTGCATCCGAACGATGCGGGCATGAAAAGCATGGCTGATTCCATCGATCTGACGCTATTCACGAAATAGCGACAGATTGCTCCCGTAACGATACGCCGCAAGAGTCGGGTTTCTGGAAGGTGGTAGAGAAGATGCGCAGGATCAGACGGATTCATTGCTTTGCGATACTACTTTGCTGCTTGGCTCAGACTGCACACAGCCAGACAGCGGCGCCCGCTCCTGCAAGCCATCAGATCATCATTGATACCGACATCGGCGACGACATCGATGATGCATTTGCCCTCGCACTTGCACTTCAGAGCAGGGAGATTAATCTGCTCGGCGTTACAACTGCAACCGGCGACACAAAGACCCGCGCACAGCTTGCCCTTCGCATTCTGCGCGAGTCTGGTCACGGTTCTATTCCGGTAGCTGTAGGGCGAACGACACGCCCGCCTACGACGCTCACCCAGGAAGACTTTGCCAAAGACGTTGATCTCCGAGGGGTTCGTTTCCCCTCGGCGGTTGACTTCACCCTGGGGCAGATTCGTAAACATCCACATCAGATTGAACTGGTGGCGATTGGCCCTCTTACCAACCTGGCCGACATGATCGACAAAGATCCCGCAGCATTTCATCTGCTGAAGAGGATCGTCATCATGGGAGGCGATATCCCAACCGAGACCGAGAAAGCCTCGCCGGAGTGGAACATTAAGAACGATATAGCTGCGGCACAGAAGGTCTTCGCTGCAGGCGTTCCGATGACGGTGTTCCCTCTCAATTCGACTCGCTTGAGACTTGATCCCGAAAAACGCAAGACCATCTTCCGCCAGGCATCCCCACTCACCTATATGCTGACAGCGCTCTACTACCAGTGGGGACGAGAAACACCAACCCTTTTCGACCCGATGACCATCGCATCTCTGCTGCAGCCTGATGTCTGCCCGACCATCCCGATGCGGGTAAGTGTCGACGAAAGAGGATCGACCGTCCCATCATCCGGAAAGCCGAATATAGAGGTCTGCCTCACAGTGCATGAGGAGCAGTTCTTTCAGCTTTACCTGCAACGCATACTGGCGAAGCATCCGTAGCCGGCTGTTCAGGTCCCGTAGGAGGTACGCGTCACTTTCCCTGGAAGATGCGATCGGCAAACTCAATAAAGTATGGCCAGTTTGGTGCGGGGGTGTGGCCATACTGGTGCTGCCGGAATGCGATTTTTCCGGTATTGACGAAAGTATTCATCGGCGGAAAGGTGCTGTTGTTCAACCCCTTCATCCCATAGATCTCCCAGGCCGGACTGGCTGCGGCGGCCGCCATGAACATGCCTTGAGCATCCTGCCAGGCGTCTCCGGGAAGGTACTTCGGGTCTTCGATGAAGGCTCCTCCACCGATAAACACTGCGCGTGGAGCAGCCAGTGCAATGAACTCGTGGCTGTCGACCGGCATCTCGTTGGCCGTATGGCCAGCGGCCGCATAGTGCAGGAAGTTGCCGGCAAACCAGTGAAACTCCGAGTTGCCCGCGAGATTCCCCACAGCCTCGCCATAGTTGCGGCGGTAGAGGTTGGCGCCTCCCGCTCCCGAAGACGAGATATATCCGATGGAGATGCGTGGGTCATCGACCATGGCAACCAACGCCGCCTTGCCTCCGCGCGAATGTCCAGTGACGCCAATCTTCGTACTATCCACGTCCGGATCAGTCACTAGATAGTCCACGATGCGGCTATCGCCCCATCCCCACGCGCGCAAGACACCCCAGTCATCCAGGCTGCGTGGCTGGCCCTTGTTTACCAAGCCGATAATGCCGCTGATCAAGCCGGCGCCGTTGTCGGCCTGCACCTCATTCGACGTACGGCTGACAAAGCCCCATCCATGCTTCAGCAGAAGCTCCGCGGAGTCCGGCGGATTTTCCGGCATGGAGAGCATATGTACCGGCTGACCGGCTGCCGCCGGCGGGCGCATCACCGGGCGTGGACGAGTGGATCCGCCACCGATGATGACCGGCACCTTTTTGCCTTTTGCTGAGACCGGCGTCACCAAGTCAGCGTGGATGTCGACGGTGATGGCAGGATACGCCGAGTTGTCCGTATGCCCGACGAGATGCTTCACAACCGCCGGAACACCTGCGATCGCCATCTCTTCGGTACCGGTAACCGTCCAGCTCACCGATGGAATCTTCGCTGGAAACTTGCCGTAAACATCCTCGTCAAACAGCGCTTTGATCTCCCTGCGCCGCTGCTCCCACTGCGCCCGCGTCTTCACCTTCGTTCCGTTCTGCAGGCTCATCATCTCCGGCAGCTTCGGAARAGGATTCGCCTTAGACTCGTCGTAATTCGCATTGCCGGGCTTGCCAATGTCATACGCGGTCACACCCGGTTGCATCGCCGTGACGCCCAGCAGCTTCAGTTCGCGATTACGCTCGGCGGCATTGCCTGCTTCGATGCGCGCCCGCTCCTCCGGAGAAGGCATCTGGCCTGCTACGGCGGCAGTAAAGACGATTGCACTAAACGCTGCCAAAGCAAGCCTGGTGCGGATATCCATAGGTCTCCTCAGAAAGTAACGTCGATCACAATGCTGCCGCGTGCGACGTGGGATTTAGTTTCGCGCCCGAATAATACTCCCTTGAAGCCCCGGAGTGCATTACCGCAAACAAATCTCCCGGCTACGCCGAGATGGGCACCCGGTTGTTCAGTTCTGGAGGCCACTCCTTCAGGGAAGGCGGCCTCTCCATGTTGGATTCGTGAAGGCGCCATCTCCGGCGATATCCCATATTGCAACGCGGGCCCACGTCCAGTGAGTAGCCGAGACATTCCACTCCAAGTTCTTCGTTTCGAATTCATGGGTCGACAACAGGGGAAAGCTCTCAGTGTGCGTTTGCTGGCCGTCGCCCCACACTACCTCTGCCAGCCGCAACGGGAAGGTAGACGATGCGGTGACGGCGACGCGCAGCAAATCTCCCTGAGCGCTGATCTTCGCCTCGTGCAGCAGCACTTCTCCCGTTGAGATGAAACCGTCGCCACGTGCGGTGGCGTCGAGCACACTGCTGTAATGATCGAAGTCCGGCAACTGCTTCATCGGCACATAGTTGATGTTCATGTGGGCGTATAGTTCATCGGTAGAACTAAGTTGGAAGACATCCACTTCGCCAAGCATCACCTTATGCAGACCGAGATTGTTAAGGTCGTCGACAGTTTTGAAAGCACGCAAACCCAGTTCCGGACGAGAGAGATCGGATGGCATCGCCTTCCATCCAGTGCCGAAGTACTGGGGATCGCGGAAGTAAGCAGTATTCAAAATCTTCTCCGGGTATCCCGTTGATCCCTTTGTGCGCGGATGCGTGAGGTACACGTAGCCATGCTCTTTTTTGACGAGATCCCAGATCTCTTCTGGATTTCCAACGCGATATACCACTCCGCGCCGCGGATCGTTCGCCGAAAAGGGCTCGCCCGATTTACGACCCATGATCCAGTTGACCTGCTTCGGGAAGGTCACCGACCAGTGACCGCCCAGAACGTAATTTGCCTCTTCTGCCGGAATGAGCAGAAAGCTCTTGTTACTGAGCTCTCTACAAGCCTGGTAGTACTGCGCAATTTCTCGCAGGCGGATTTCACCAGGATCGGATGGGTGACCATCGATATGGAAGTCCATGATCATGGCGGCATCGATACCGGTCTTCTCCATCTCCGGCTTGAAAGGTGGGACCCATCCCTTGCCGCGCGCAACTGCCTGTTCGGTATAAGCAAGATGCCAGTGGGGCGCGAAGGTGATGTAGCCGTCGAGATGCTTGAAGCGGTCGCGATGCGTATACTCCAGCACCTGGTCAAGCGCCTGTTGCGGCGCGCCTGCTCCCAACAGGAAGAAGATGCCCATCTCCTGCTTGCTGCCGGCAGGCGCATTGATCCACGGATAGATGGCGGTATTGTCATCGACCGGCTGCTCGATTCCCAGCCCCACGTGTCCACGCCATGCGCTGTACCACGCGTACCCCATGTTCGTGGTGTAGTCGCGCGCAAAGAGATACCTGTGTGGCGCCGGGAAGGCGACGATACTGCCGCTACCGGTCTTCGCCGCGACGGCACGGTAATGTACTTTCAGGGTGTGGCGTTCTGATCCATAGGGAGAGGTAATGGATTGCAGCTTACCCTCTTCGTCGTAATAGACGATGTTCGATGCCATGTTGAGCCCCGGACGGCGGTCTCCTTCCGAGGTGATCTGGATACCGGTGTCGTAGGTGTAGGCAACATCCGACTCCGAAGTCTGAAGAACGGCGACCTGTTGCACGAGCGCACTCCCGGGGTAGAAGACATAGCGGAGTATGCCCGAGAAGATGCCCATCTGCAGGCTATTGAAGTCAACATTGACCCGGTCGCCTTCCATGGATGCGGTGACTGCTGTTGGATGGAAGTCCTGCAGAAACGTGCGTGTCCCCTGCGGGCGTGCCGGCGGGAAGTCAAAGAAAGCATCCCAACCGCCAGTGCGTATCCCCGTGGTGCAGCGATAGTATGGCGTAGCCTTCTCCACAATGGTTGAGCCATCCGCAGAGATGGAGCGGATGAGCGGATCCTTGCTTTCAAGCGAGAAGACCGCCTTCCATGCATGGCCCTTCGCGTCCTTCCAGTCCGCGGTGAGCGCGTCATCCGTGGAGCTCACATGTATGGCTCCCTGGCGAACAGCAGATAGATCRACACGAATACGGGCTGCGGACACGATAGGCGTGATCACCATGGAAAAAGCCAATCCGAGGAGCACGCGGCGACCGAGATGCATTTGTATTCTCCGAAAGAACTATAAACGCAGGTAGCTTCGGCGTAGCAGACGAGTGCGGGAACACACGGCCGTTGCCGATGGAATGATCACTGTGACACTCAATGGCCGGGGCAAGATCGTCGGTGATACGACCTTCGATCTCACTGACTCCGGTGCGGTAGGAGCAGTTTGGATCCGAGGCGTGCACGGACCTGCTGAGATCACGATAGGCCATCCGGTATTTGAATCGAAGTCCGTCGTCGTCAGTATGTTTTAAACCCACATCCCGGCGACGCCGGGATGTGGGGCACCCTTTTGCGAAGTACTTATTTCACGGCCTTCTCAACCTTGGGGAGAGCAAAGGCGACATAAGAACCATGCACGATCTTCGGAGTGGTCGTGCCAAAGTACGTCGATGCAGCGGCAGCACAAAAGACGATGTATTGCCGCCCGCTGATCTCATAAACAGCAGGTATGCCCTCGAGAGCTTCCTCCACGGTAGCCTCCCAGAGAACCTTGCCGCTGGCTGAGTCGAGCGCACGCACCTTGTGATCGCGCGTACCCGTGAAGATGAGGCCGCCCGCTGTCACAACCGGACCGACCTTCGGCATCTGGGAGCCGGTGTCGTTTATGCCTTTCTCTGCAAGCTCAGGCACCTCGCCCAGCGGGATCTTCCAGCGGATGTCGCCCGTGTTCAGATCGTAGGCAGTGAGTGATGTCCAGGGTGGAGCAATCGCCGGAAGGCCATTCCGTCCCACCATGAATCCAAACCCGCTGCGATAGTGCGCCGTCATCGGATCGACGACCTTCGGCTTTGAAGCATCCGCATCCACGGCAGGCGCAAGATCCGGTTGCGCAAGATAAGAGAGGATGTTACCCGCATCCGCTTCCGAGATCTTGGCGAACGCCGGCATCTGCCCCTTTCCGTATTGCATGACTTCGCGAATTTGCTCGTCTGACAGCCGCGTTCTGACATCGGCCAGCGACGGAATCGCCGGCGGTTTCCCCGCACGATCCGCACCGTGGCAGATGCTGCAATTTGCCTGATAGAGGTCGCGGCCCTGCGCGATTGGAGGTCCAGACCGATCCACATCATTCGCGACCTCAAGCTTCAGCATCGCGGGCAGATCTTTCGAGACGACATACACCATACCGGCAGGATCAGCCGCTGCCCCGCCGAAGTTCGCTCCGCCATTATTGCCCGGCATCTGCACGGTATTCTGTGTCCCCGGCGGCGTGAAGAGGCCGTGATTCTTAGCCTCAAGCATCTGTTTGCGAAATTTCTCGCGCTCATCGGCATCGAGATAAGGATTGATCTCGTCGGTAGTGAAGCTCTGTCGCGCAAAAGGCAACGGCTTGGTCGGAAAAGGCTGTGTCGGCCAGGTCTCCTCGCCGGGCATGTCCGACTTCATCTGCGGCCGTTCCTCAATGGGCCACAGCGGCTTGCCCGTCTCGCGATCGAAGACCCACAAGAAGCCTGTCTTGCCTGGTTGTGCGACAACATCGACCATCTTGCCGTTGTGCTTCACGGTGGTCAGCATCGGCGTGGTGGCATTGTCATAGTCCCAAATGTCGTGATGGACCATCTGGTAGTACCAGACAAGCTTGCCGGTGCGCGCGTTCAGCGCAAGCAGCGAATCGCCATAGAGGTTCTTGCCAAGCCGGTTCGCACCGTAGAAGTTGTATTTCGGGCTGGCCGTGGGCACATAGACAATGCCGCGTTTCTCATCGAGCGCCATGCCTTGCCACGCATTGGCTCCGCCGGCAGTCTTCCAGGCATCCTTCGGCCAGGTTTCGTAACCTGCTTCCCCTGGATGCGGAATGGTGTGGAAGATCCACGCCATCTTGCCCGTCAGCACGTCATAGGCGCGAAGGTCGCCAGGCGCTGAGTTATATTCCTCATTCGTGGCAGACCCCAGGATGAGCAGATTCCCAAAGACGCGGCCCGGATTGACCGACTGCACCAGCGTCAGCGTATGAGGATCGCGCTCCAACCCTTCCCGCAGATCGACGTGACCGTTCTTGCCGAAGGTTGTGATGCTCTTACCGGTGCGCGCATCGATTGCCTGCAATGAATTATTCACGGCAAAAAGAAGCCGGCGGTCGGACCGGTCAGCGCTCTCCCAATAGTTCAGGCCGCGATACGTAAGCAGGGTGGCCTTCGGATCAGTAGGGTGCACCCACAGCTCTTTGCCTGTGGCGGCATCCAGCGCAACGATGGAGTTCTCTTTCGCCAGCACATACATCACGCCGTCAATCACAAGAGGATTGAAGAGGTACTTGCGATTGTCCGAGGTGGAGTACTTCCAGGCTACCTGCAACTGCGTCACATTGGAGCGATTGACCTGCCGCAAGGCCGAGTACTGGGCGCCATCAGCGGCGCCGCCATATTCCCGCCAGGTTGTGTGTGCCTTATCGGTGTGCGGCTTTGCGGATTGAGCCAGCAGAACACCGGGAACGAATCCGAGCATCGTTACGGCAATGGTTTGCCAGGGCCTGTGCAGGAAGCTGTTTTGCATGCCTAGTCTTCCTCGGCCTCGCGGGCGATGCGCCGAGAGCCGTATACAAAAGCCTCGCGAGAAAGATCGCGTTCAATAACGTCATTTTCCTCGGAATCTTCGAGCTTCTGGGCTCAACCATCCTGAAGTTTTTTGGGATTTCCCTTCCCATCGTGCAGGTTTCAGGTGGTCTGGTGATTGCCGCTATTGGGTGGTCCGTTCTCAACGAGAAGGACTCTGGCGCCGCCGCAAAGGACAAGCAGGACGAAGCCCATGTCGCGCCTGAAAACCAACTGCAGAACCTGGAGGAAAAGGCGTTCTATCCGTTTACCTTTCCAGTCACCTCCGGCCCCGGAACGCTGGTTGTTCTGCTTACGCTCAGCGCCAAGTTTTCCGAAGGGCCCAATAGCGCGGTCGTCCTGGCCCATCTGGCGCTTTTCCTTGCCATTGTCGCGGTCAGCGTGCTGGTGTTTGTGTGCTATGCACATGCCGCCAAACTCACGAAACGGATTCCGGCCTCAACCGCCCACGGAATTTTGCGAGTAGTGGCGTTCATCCTTCTCTGCATCGGCGTGCAGATTACATGGAATGGCGCCTCGGCATTGATCGCAACGTTAGCTCGCCATTAGAGCATTTTCCCCTGTAGGTATAGTGTAGGGCTACCGCGTCTATGATGCGTCTTCCGCAATGAAAACGCCGCCGCACGCCCTTCCGGGATACCCAGTAACAGGGGAAATGCTCTAGATCGCCAGGCCCACCTCAATCGTCCGTGACGAAAGCGAGCCGGTGCAGGCCACCCAGGAGTTTGTTCAACGATCCAATCAGGAAGAGCTATGAATGTCCGGATAAAACGAGCCTACGAACCGGCTGCCCCATCTGATGGATTCCGCATCCTCGTGGATCGCCTGTGGCCACGGGGGGTATCCAAGGCGAAGGCACATATTGACCTTTGGCTGAAAGAGATCGCTCCAAGCCCGGAGTTGAGGACATGGTTCGGCCATGATCCAGCCAAGTGGAAAGAGTTCCGCTCTCGCTATCTATCGGAATTACGCGAGAAAAACGAGGAAATCGATCAGATCAGGGAAAAGGCCAAGGAGGGCATGGTGACCCTGGTATACGCGGCAAAGGACGAACAACATAACGATGCCATCGTGCTGCTTGAACGAATCGGTCACTCCTGAGCGTACAGAAGTGTTCAACTGCGACTCCAGCCGCATATCGGCATATACATGCCGTTTGCTGTAACGGAACAATGGAGAAGCAGGTTCCATRCTCCGAAGGATTCGTCGAGGTCTCGAACTCGTTCGGTCATGTTCTTCCACAAAATTGCCTCACAATAAACAGCCCGATTCCTGCAGTTCCCCGGGTTAAATCGATCCGGAAGGTCTGCCACCGCACAATTGACAGAACAAGACATTCGCTGCAAGCAAGCTTCTGGAAACGGCTGCATCGGGGTGGGCCGGCGGGCAGTGAGAGAGTCGATTTCGATACTTTATTAAAGCGTTCTAATTTGCCCCCCTTGCAATATCGCTATGCCATAGGTTAAAAGTGGTAAACATCCGGGCCATAATGACAGAGTTACCCTCCCTGAGGGTCGAAGTAGTAGGCCACGGCAATGGAGTGGTTTGCTTCGAACAATATGCCAGGCGCCTTGGGAAGACAGCGAATCTACGTAGTTGATGATGAGCATGTGATTGCGACGACACTTGCAATCATCCTCACCCAGAATGGCTTCGATGCCCTGGCATTCGGGTCCGCGAAAGAGGCAATAACCGCCGCTGACGTGTTACCGCCCGATCTTCTGCTTACCGACGTAGTCATGCCGGACATGAATGGCATAGAGTTGGCCATCCGATTTCGCCAAAAGTATCCTGATTGCAAGGTTCTTTTATTCTCCGGTCAGGCTGCCACAAACAACCTGCTCGAGGAAGCAAAGGGTGCTGGATACGATCTGGAACTGCTATCTAAACCTGTCCACCCACAAGATCTTCTTGCCAGACTTAGCTGCGATTCAGCCACTGGAAAAGAATAGCTTGCGAACAGCAGCGTCGAGCGTAATCGGCTCCAGGTCGTGAGTTCTAGAGCATTTTCCGATCTCTCGTATCGTTAGAGTCGCGTCGTATTTATTGCGTCCTTCCGGAAACTTTCGACTTGCTGTCCACTGCGACATTGTGACGTTGTGCGATCTGCTCAATAAGGCGCAGATGCTGGGAGACCATGCCTGAGCCCTGCCGCGCAACCTGCTTGACGTTTGGATCCTGCGCCAACTGCGCTTCGTCTTTGAATTCTTTCAGGTCCTGTTTATGGTCCTGCATCATTGCCTGGATGTACGCCTCATCGAACTGCGCGCCAGAAAGCGCCCCAAGCCGTGCGATGAGTTGCACGTTCTTTTTGGATGGCTCCTTCGGTTCTTTGACTCCCAACTGCTGTGCGATCGGTTTTATCTGCTCGCCAAGCTGACTATGGTCGTCTACCATCTTCTGACCGAACTGCCTTACATCTTCGCTTTGGGACTTTTGCTGTGCCAGCCGCCCCAACTCCACTTCGGCGGAGCGACCTTCAAGCGCTTTCTTGACGAAGTCTTTGTCGGCTGTCGCGGAGCTGGCATCGTGGCTCATCCCTCCTGGATTCATGGGCTGCTGACCAGACATACCGGGCTGTTGCTGGCCGTAAGCGCCGGGCGGGTTCTGGCCTATAGAAATCGTACTTGCCAGCAGCGTGGACATCATGCACAGAAGAAGCCGGCCGCACGTTCGTTTCGTAACTATCGCGATCATAAACTTTCGCCTTTCCTGTAATTTCCGTGGAAGTCGCCTCACCCGCGCGCAGACTCGCGGATTACTCTTGACTTCGAAATACCACCTGGACGAAGCTACGCGGCAGTCCTGTGTACCCGAGGGTTGGCTACTTAGAGAGAGATGATGATCGGCCCGTTGCCCTGAAATATGCCTTATCAAACGGGGATGCATGCTGCTTCTCTTCCCCTGGGGCGAATGAGTATTTTTCAATAGCCTGGATGCTTTCACCCGGATGCTTTCACCCGGATGCTCATGCCCTGTTACGCTGATGCGGTAGCGTTGAAGGTTATTGCAGAAAGTTTGATAGATGACACTTGTATCGATTTCGCTCGCTACCGCTGTGACCCTCGGAAGCTTTCTCCAGGCGGGAGAACTTTTACCAGCCACATCTGCTCTTCATTTGCAGACCATCGAGAATCAGCACGTAGCCGACGCAGATACCGGTGAGCGGGTCAGAATCGCCGCCGGAGCATTGATGGTTCACTACGATGAATCAACCGGCTTGTGGGACAACAAGGGCTGGTGGAATGGCGCTAATGCGCTGACAACGCTCGCCATGGCGACAAAGGTCAGCCATTCAGGAGTTGCCCCACAAGTATTCCGCAACACGTTCGTCAAAGCGCAACTGCGCTTCCCGGGCTTTCTCAACGAGTTCTACGACGATGAAGGCTGGTGGGCACTAGGGTGGATCGAAGCCTACGATGCGACCGCGGAGCCCGACTATCTCACCGCAGCCAAGAACATCTTCGCCGACATGACAGGCGGGTGGGACGAAACCTGCGGCGGAGGAATCTGGTGGAAGAAAGACCGCCACTATAAAAATGCAATCGCCAACGAACTATTTCTTGCGGTTGCTGCTCGCCTTGGACTTCATACAAAGGGAGCGGAGCGGACGAAGTATAGATCGTGGGCGCTCCGCGAATGGAGATGGTTTCAGGCCTCGGGGATGATAAACCAGGACAACCTGATCAATGATGGCCTGACTTCTGCCTGCAGGAATAATGCGCGAAATACCTGGAGCTATAACCAGGGAGTCATTCTCGGCGGCCTCGCCTCGCTGTCGCAACTGACTGGCGAAAAGTCCATGCTGAAGACAGCCCTGACCATCGCGGATGCGGCGACGACACATCTGGTGGATAAGGACGGTGTTCTGCACGATAAGACCGAGCCGCATTGCAGCCCAGATACGGTTCAATTCAAGGGAATCTTTGTGCGCAACCTTCTTCCTCTCGAATTGTCTTCGCCGAAACGGCGCACCATGCAGTTCATTCAGACAAACGCTGACGCCATCTGGAAGACCGCAAGGACGCCAGCGAACGGCTTCGCTTGTAGTTGGAATGGACCGCCAAGTGAAGATAGCCCTGGAGCTTCCAGCTCCGCACTGGATGCGTTCGTGGTCAATGCCCTGCTCACTGCACACCAGGATGGCTCGATCGCGAAGGCGCGATGAATTCCGGAGTCGACAGCGGAGGACATTGCCGTTGTCTCGGCAAATTCAAAATCCCCATTCGCCAGATCGGCCTTGATCGTGTGCGAGTGGTGATGGATGGTTACCGGAACCTGAGATAACCCCACATCTCCGGAATATGCATGTTCACCGCGCCCTGCGGAGACCACACCCAGTTGTCCTCATGGGGCTGGCCTGCTTTCCACTCCACACGGCTGAAGTTGACACGCCACTCTGTGCCTGGCCTGGGAGGCTCGACCGGAAGCCTCGACGTGAACGCAGACCAGGGGATGGCAATCTCGACGCTCCATCCCTTATCAGTGTCATCGCTCTTGTTCAGAGTGCCTTTCAGCGAGACCGCCGTCTTCAGGCCTGGAATATCCCAGGAGTTGTCGGCCTTGCCGCCCTGCCGGTAGGGCTTGTTAAGGAACAGGTCCCAGGAGGTATTCAGCGCATTGATCTCAAACTCAAAGTATCCGGGTGAGCCGGTGAGCGGCTTCAGAAACAGCTCGAAGTCGTTGTCATGGAAGATGACCGAATCGTGCTCGGTGAGTTTTGCTTTGATGTCGGGTTCCTCCAACTCGGCGCCAATGTAGAGGTAAGTCTCATCCCACAGCATCTTCATGCGCGTGCGAAAACGCGGGCGTGGCTTGGCATCGCCTTCAATGTCCACGAAGTCAGTGCTCCAGACAGCGGACTTCCAGGGGCGGTCGTCCAGTTTGCCGTCGATGACCAGTGGTCTGGCAGTGTGCTTACAGTCATAGCTTTTCGGAGTCTGCGCGACGGCACCAGGAAGCATAAGAGCCAGGGTGCCGGCCGCGAGGGAGCGAACGCAGAAAGAAAGGGTGCCCATAAGGATGGGGCCATCATAAGGTGTCTCTCAGGAAGCGGGCTCGGTCAAAAGGACCAGGTCGATACGAACCAGTGGACCTTCCGGACTGATGCGAAGGCGCTGAGTACGCAACTTGCCCGCAATGTGAGCGTGCATGATGGCAAACTCTACATTACGCCGCGCAAAGAAGATGTGGCCGACATGCACTACACCGGCGGAGGCATCATCAGTAAAGCCGCATTTCGTTATGGATATTTCGAAGTCACCGCACAGGTTACCAATGACCCGGGATGGCATACGTCGTTCTGGGCAATGGCCGGTGATGGCAAAACGACCTTCACCGACATAAGCCGTACCGAGATCGACGACTTCGAAATCGAGTCGCCGCTAAAAGTTTCAATGGGATACCTTGTGTGGAAGAACCGGCAAAGCATGAGTTCGGAGCGCTGCAATGCCGCATTCAGTCCCGGTTTCAGCACAGCCTCTGGCATGCACACATACGCGGTGGAATGGACAGAGACGTCCCTTACCTATTATCTCGACCGAAAGAAGATCTGCCAGCAGACCTACCTGCCAACTCAAGGCACCCACGACCGCGTAAACATCTGGCTGACGACCATTGGCGCCAAACAGCCGATCGATGCGAGCGGCACAAGTCCGGCCGTCTACTCCCAGGTTCGATACTATGTGCGTGACTACTACATTGATGCAACGGAACCAGGCTATGCCGAATACGGAAAAGATTGGCATGATGGCCCCGAGCCGGGATTCAGCAGTTCCCTAACCCGCGCCTCCTGCAGTGGTGACGCCACGGCCATGTATGTTCCCTCCATCGTGCAAAGTGGAAGCTATAACGTGCAGGCCTGGCACGTGAAAAATAATCCAGCGCTGCGAAATGGTGCAGGCGAGGCACACATCCTCAGCAAGGCCGGCTTAAGTACAAAAGAAATTCCCGCCGATACAGCAACAGGCTGGGTTGACCTCGGCACTTACGATTTCGAGCGCGGGACAACAGGCTCCGTCACGCTGGCACCGAAAGAGGGTTGCCTCGAAGCGAACATGGTGAAGTTCCTGAGGCGCTAGCTGATTGCAGCCACGGTGAACACGGTGAAAAAGATGCCTCATTAGGCTGGGATGAACTCGCGTCAGGAAGCGTTTCTACCCATAACCTTGATAAAGTAAAACGTCATGATTAAAGTGCACGTAGGCCTTCGCACCAGGTGCGGCGCCCTCCGCTTGCAGACTTTCCGCCTTCACAACACTGCTCTGCAGCAATGGACCGCTGGTTTTGGTATCCACGTGAGTAATCTGCGGTCCAGATTGCGCCAGAACATCGGAGAACATAGCCGTTCCGGTCAATGCAGTCATGGAAGTCAGGAGTTGTCGACGATTCATGCTTCCCCTCCGCAGCAAGTCTACAGGACACGCAATCGGCCGGTTGAACGACTGGTCCCTCGAAGCAGGCATCCTCAAGAATCAGCGAGGTGCGATTCCGCACAACGCATCATCAGTCACCGTGCCCGCGAACGACGAGGAACCTTTCAGCTAGCAGGGGATATCCATAACGGAATTGTCTCCCCTGCTCCAGCCCTCCATGTCCTAGAGTCTGCAGATGAGCAGTTCACGTTCGTAGATCATCTCCGGTGGCAAGTGAGCGTGGAGCAGGAGGAAGAGCTCCTCGTGATCCATCACCTCTTTTCTCCATGCGGTGTGATCGACCTGCTGCAGCTCCAGGAACTGCTCGCGGGTGAACTTCAGCCCCTTCCAGTGCATGTCCTCATAGCGCGGCGTCCATCCGATCGGTGTCTCATCACTGCCCACCTTGCCCGTGGCCCGATCGACGATCCACTTCAGCACACGCATGTTCTGGCTGTAGCCCGGCCACAGGAACTTCCCTTCCGCATCCTTGCGGAACCAGTTCACATGGAAGATACGCGGCGTTCGCTTCAGTTTTCGTTGCATCTTCAGCCAGTGACGGAAGTAGTCACCCATGTGATAGCCGCAGAACGGAAGCATCGCCATTGGATCRCGGCGTACCGCACCCAGCTTGCCTGCTGCGGCSGCTGTCATCTCCGAGCCCATCGTCGCCCCGGTATAGACACCGCTGGACCAGTTGAAGGCCTGATAGACCAGAGGCATCGTCGTCGCTCTGCGTCCGCCGAAGATGAGCGCTGAGATCGGTACGCCCTCCGGATCTTCCCATGCCGGGTCAATCGACGGRCACTGCGCTGCCGGCGCYGTGAAGCGGCCGTTGGGATGGGCCGCCGGGGTCGATGATGCCGGAGTCCAGGGTCTGCCCTGCCARTCCAACGCCTCGGCAGGAGGCTCCTCCGTCATGCCTTCCCACCAGATATCGCCGGTCGGCGCGCCGTTCCTGGTTACCAGGGCAACGTTGGTGAAGATGCTGTTTTTGCTCAGTGCCGCCATCGCGTTCGGGTTGGTCTTCGCGCTGGTACCGGGAGCTACGCCGAAGAAACCGGCCTCCGGGTTGATGGCTCTGAGATGTCCGGTCGCATCCGGCCTGATCCAGGCGATATCGTCGCCAACCGTCCACACCTTCCAGCCCTCGAARCCTTTGGGCGGGATCATCATGGCGAAGTTGGTCTTGCCGCAGGCCGATGGGAAGGCGGCGGCGACGTAGGTCTTCTCGCCCTGGGGAGACTCCACACCCAGGATCAGCATGTGCTCGGCCATCCAGCCCTCGTCGCGGGCGATGTTGGAGGCGATCCTGAGCGCAAAGCACTTCTTGCCCAGCAGCGCGTTACCGCCGTAGCCGGAGCCGTAGCTCCAGATCTCACGCGTCTCCGGGAAGTGCACAATGTACTTGGTCTCGTTCTGCGGCCACGGAACGTCCTGTTCCCCGGGAGCCAGYGGAGCGCCGACAGTGTGCATGCAGGGCACCACACGGCGGGTGTCCTTATCGATCTCCGCGAAGACCGCCTTACCGATCCGCGCCATGATGCGCATGTTCACGACGACGTAAGGCGAGTCGGTCAACTGCACACCAATCTGCGAAAACGGAGACCCGATGGGCCCCATCGAGAACGGAAGAACGTACATGGTTCTTCCCTTCATCGATCCACGGAACAGGCTCTTCAGCTTCTTGCGCATCGCGAACGGGTCTTCCCAGTTGTTGGTCGGACCGGCGTTRTCCTTCGACAGCGAGCAGATGAAGGTACGGTCTTCGACCCGGGCGACGTCGTTCGAGCTGGAGCGAGCGTAAAAGCAACCGGGCCACAGCTTCGGATCGAGACGCTGAAAGGTTCCGGCCGAAACCAGTTGATCGCATAACCGGTCGTACTCTTCCTGCGAGCCGTCTACCCAGTGAATCGCCGACGGCTGGCATAGATCCGCCATCTTCTCTACCCAACGGATAAGGTGACGGTTCGTCGTCGGAAGCTCAGTCGTGTGCTGCTGCATCGTTCCTCGCGATCTGCGTGGCGGCGCTGCTTAGGTGACGGGCCCCGGATTGAAGAGGGCGTATTCGTTGTGCAGACCCCAACGGTCTGCCCATGTCTGCTGCTCACCGCTCGCGACCTTAAGGATAAGACGAAAGATCTCCCAACCGATATCCTCAATGGTTGCTTCACCGGTAGCGATCTTTCCGGCGTCCACATCGATGAGGTCGAACCACCGCTTTGCGAGCGAGCTGCGTGTGGCTACCTTGATGACGGGCGCCATCGCCAGACCATACGGTGTTCCGCGGCCGGTGGTAAAGACATGCATGTTCATCGCGGCGGCAAGCTGCAATGTGCCACAGATGAAATCGCTCGCGGGTGTGGCGGCGAAGACAAGCCCTTTCGCCGTGACACGCTCTCCAGGACCTGTAACAGCGGTAAGCGGACTTGTACCAGCCTTCGCGACAGAACCCAGAGCCTTCTCTACGATGTTAGCCAGACCGCCCTTCTTGTTGCCGGGCGAAGGGTTTGCGCTGCGGTCGACGTTAGCGTGTGCCAGATACTCGTCGTACCAGGCCATCTCGCGCACCAGATCCCGAGCCACCTGCTCGTTGACGGCACGCGCCGTCAGCAGATGGACGGCATCGCGCACCTCAGTCACTTCAGAGAACATCACCGTCGCACCGGCACGGACCAGAAGGTCCGCGGCGAAGCCCACGGCAGGATTCGCAGTAACGCCGGAGAAGGCATCGCTTCCGCCACACTGAAGACCGACAACAAGATCAGAGGCCGGACAGGTAACGCGCTTACGCTGATTCAGACGCTCCAGACGCTTTTCGGCCATCTCCATCAGGGCCGAGACCATCTCTTCAAAGCCGTAATGCTCTTCGTCCTGCAGACGAACCACGTAGGGTTCTTCGCTCAGGACGGGCAGCGTGCTGACAGGCAGCATCTGCGAGGGCTGCATCTTCTCGCAGCCGAGACTGACCACCATCGGCGCTCCGCCGAGATTGGGGTTCAGGCTCAGGTTCCGCAACGTGCGGATAGGAATTTCGGCGCCGGGCGCGTTGATAGCCACACCGCAGCCGTAGTTGTGCGTGATTGCAATGACATCGTCGACGTTCGGATACTTCGGCAGAAGCTCCTGCTTGATGCGGCGAACTGCATAATCTACCGTGCCTGCGACGCACTGCACCGTCGTGCTGATGCCCAGGATGTTGCGCGTACCCACTGTACCGTCGGGATTCCGGTAGCCCTGGAAGGTGTAGCCCTCAAGCGGCGCGAGTGCCGCGGGCGTCTCGGTCGCTAACGGCAAGGCATCGAGTGCCGGAGGAGGTGGCGAGGTCAATGCATCCTCGGCCACCCATCCACCCTGCAGAATCGCACGCGCAGCATAACCGATCACCGAACCGTAGCGAATCACAGCATCGCCAGGCTGAAGCGCCACGAGGGCAACCTTATGCGCCTCGGGAACGGCTTCCTGCAGGACAAGCCCCGAGGGAAACTGCGTTCCAGCAGGCAGCCCCCCAGGATTCACGATGATGGCGACGTTGTCCTGAGGATGAAGCTGGATATACCGTGGTTCGTTTTCCGCTCTCATTTCTGTTCCACCTTGCCATCGCGCAGCCGCCACAGGCCGAGCGAGTTGGCATCGTCCAGCTCCGCCGGCAGAAGCGCCGCCGGAAAGTTCTGGTAGCAGACAGGGCGAAGGAAACGATCGATCGCCGTGGCGCCTACCGACGTATAGTGATCGTTGCTGGTCGCCGGGAAGGGTCCACCATGCACCATGGCGTAGGAGACCTCAACACCGGTCGGGAATCCGTTCACCAGGATGCGGCCGGCCTTCTTCTCAAGAACGGGAACAAGCTCCCGCGCCAGCTCGGTATCCGCTGCGGTCATATGCAGTGTCGCCGTGAGCTGGCCTTCGAGCGATGCGGCAATCGCCAGCATTTCTTCCTTGTTCTCGCACGCGATCAGAATGGACGACGGACCGAAGACCTCTTCCGAGAGATGGCGGTCCTTCAGAATCTCACTTGCCTTGGTCTGGAAGAGCGCAGGCACACCGCCCCAGGCCGAGCTGCCTGCCTGGCCGCGAGCTACTGTCTGTACAGAGGCATGTGCTTCGACAGTTTTCACGCCTTTTTCATAGGCATCGTGGATTCCCTTGTTCAACATCGTCGTCGCCGTTTTGGCGCACATCTTCTCGGCGGCAACCTGAGCAAAGCTGTCGAACTCCGGGCCGGTCAAGCCCAGAACCAGGCCAGGCTGGGTACAGAACTGTCCCGTACCCAGGGTGGCGGAGTCGGCAAAGCCCTGAGCGAGAGCAGCTACATCACCCTGGAGCGCGCCCGGCAGCAGAAACATCGGGTTAACACTGCTCATCTCGGCATACACCGGCACTGGCACCGGCCGCTTCGCGGCGATTCCGGCCAGCGCCAGGCCGCCAGCGCGGCTACCCGTAAAGGCAATGGCAGCGATTGCAGGATGCGATGCAAGGGCTCCGCCGACGCCGTTGTCGCGTCCTCCAACCATCGCGAAGACACCGGCAGGCAGATTGCTGGCGGCAACTGCCTTTTGAATCGCCCGGCCTACCAGCTCCGACGTGCCAGGGTGCGATGGATGCGCCTTGGCAACCACCGGGCAACCGGCCGCAAAGGCCGATGCTGTATCGCCACCGGCTACCGAAAATGCCAGCGGGAAGTTGCTCGCGCCAAAGACCACGACCGGGCCGATCGGAATCTTGCGCAGCCGCAGGTCGGGCCGCGGAAGCGGCGTACGGTCCGGCAGCGCTGAATCCAGAACCGGAGAAAGCCATAGCCCCTGCCGCACCACCTGCGCGAACAGACGCAACTGCCCGACCGTCCGGCCGCGTTCGCCTTCAATCCGGGGACGCGGCAGGCCGCTCTCAGCCATGGTGCGCTCGATCAGTTCATCGCCCAGATCGAGAATCGCCTGCGCTACGGCCTCGAGAAACTTCGCGCGCTCTTCCAGCGTGGTGCCGCGGAATGCATCGAAGGCTTCTGCCGCTAATGCGCAGGCCTGGTCCACCTGTTCCGTAGTCGCTCCGTAAAAAGTCGGCTCCAGAGCCTGGCCCGTTGATGGGTTCCAGCCCGTGAAAGACTCACCCTTGCCTGCAACCGCTTTTCCGCCGATCAGAATCTCGCCTGTAATCTGCATTCAGTTCTCCCGTCTCCTTTATGGTGCCACGCGAGGCAGCATGCAGGGGAGTTTCGGGTCGAAGGTCCAGCCCGGCATCAGGCATTGCATCCCCAGGGCGTCGTCGCGTCCACCCAGTCCCAGGCTCTTATAAACCTCGTGCGCGGCTTCCACCTGCCCCCAGTCCAGCACGACGCCCAGGCCTGGTGTCGATGGCACTTTTATTTCTCCATTCACAATCCGGAAGGGATCCTGCGTCAGCCGCTGGCCATCTTGCCAGATCCAATGCGTGTCGATTGCGGTCACGCGTCCAGGAGCTGCCGCAGCTACATGGGTGAACATCGCCAGCGAGACATCAAAGTGGTTGTTCGAGTGCGAACCCCAGGTCAGGTCCCAGTCGCGGCAGAACTGCGCCACCCGCACCGATCCCTGCATTGTCCAGAAGTGCGGGTCGGCCAGCGGGATATCCACGGACTTGAGCTGCGCCGCATGCCGAAGCTGGCGCCAATCCGTGGCGATCATATTGGTGGCTGTGGGCAAGCCGGTGGCGGTACGAAACTCCGCCATGATCTCGCGGCCGGAGAAGCCCTTCTCCGCGCCACAGGGATCTTCCGCATACGCCAACACGCCGTGCTTGCCGGTGCAGAGCCGCACCGCTTCGTCCAGTGACCATGCGCCATTTGGGTCGAGCGTGATGCGAGCCTTTGGGAAACGCGCGGCCAAGGCTTCAATGGCTTCCATCTCCGCCGCACCCGCAAGCACGCCACCCTTCAGCTTGAAGTCATTGAACCCATAACGTGCATGAGCCGCCTCGGCCAACCGCACGATCGACTCCGGCGTCAGTGCTTCTTCGTTGCGCAGACGGAACCATGCATCGTCCGCGTTCTCTTCGCTGCGGTACCCGGCATCGCTGCGCTTGCGGTCACCGATAAAGAACAGGTAGCCCAGGGCCTCGACTTTCTCACGCTGTTGCCCTTCGCCGAGCAGCGCCGCTACCGGCAAGCCGACAAACTGACCCAGCAGGTCGAGCATGGCGGCTTCAATCGCGGTCACCGCGTGTACGGTGGTGCGGAGGTCGAAGGTCTGCAGGCCGCGGCCTCCTTTATCCAGTTCGGCAAACGCCGACTGCACCTGCTGCAGTACGCTCTGGTAGTGGGCGATGGAGCGTCCGATCACCAGCGGCGCGGCCTGCTCCAGAACAGACCTGATCTTCTCCCCACCCGGGACTTCACCCACTCCGGTCTTGCCGTCGCTGTCTGTAAGGATCAACAGGTTCCGGGTAAAGTACGGCGCGTGCGCTCCGCTCAGGTTCAACAGCATGCTGTCCTGTCCTGCGACCGGGATAGCGCGCATGGATGCAATCTTCGGACTCGACATTATGCTGCCTGCTCCTTTGCCTGCTCCTTACTACCAAACTCCACACGATGAATTCTGCCCACCAACGGAAGGTAGGCAACGATAGCGGCCAATGCCGTAACACCGACAAAGACCAGAGCCAGATTGAATGATCCTGTCCGCTGCACGATCCAGCCGATAATGATCGGCGTGGTAATGCCGGCGA
>NZ_JBFRCY010000065.1:0-13752 GCF_052113305.1 Terriglobus sp. YAF25 | reverse complement strand
CCATTGCGTTGCAATGGATGGGGCACCCAGCTCTGTGGTTAATCTTGCTGGTACACCAACAACTACTTGGTGAACGCCCGCGCCACCAAAGCCGCGCCCCACGAGATGATGATGCCGCGCAGAATCAACCATGCATCCCATTGCCAGCCCAGCAGAAGAAAACTGGCCGCAACCCCGAGGAAGTAGATCTCGCCCAGAATCGCCTGCCCCCATGCGGGCTTTAGGCCGCCTGCAGGAACTCGCGGCTGCAGGCTGGGGAGTAACCGCGGCACGGCCGCCTTATAGCTCAGATACGCTGGGCCACGCTGTTCTTCGAGGAACGATTCCTCCCGCAGAATCAGGCGGAACTGAAACACCGTAATCAGTACCACGGCCAGCAATGCCGCCAGCGGCTGCATCAGCACGGCGATCCCCAGGGTATGCAGAATGGTGCCCAGGTACAGCGGATTGCGGGTATAGCGATACGGGCCGTCGGCGATGACACGTTCGCCGTGCATGCCAGAATCTTCGACGACTCCAACACCGATGTAGGCCGTACCCCAGGTCCGCAGCCAGGCTCCAGCGCAGGCCAGCAGCGCGGCCAGCACCAGGACAGTCTCGGTTGCCGTGGCGAAGCCGAGGCCGGCGCCTTTCATCAGACCACCGGAGAGCTCGACCCAGACCGACTGGCGGCCGACATTCATCCAGCCTTTATTCCACGGGGCAGTAAAGCCGACGGTGAAGATAACAGCGTGAATCAGGTACCGCAGGCGATACTCAAGCGCGGTCGCGCGCAGCCACTTCATGCCAGCGCCTCGAGCAAACGATCGAAGTCGTCGACATTGGCGTACTCGATGACGACTCTGCCCTTGCCATTCTTGTCCTCGATCCGGACCTTCAAGCCAAGCGTCCGCTGCAGCTTTGTCTGGGCTTCCTTGACGTTGGGATCGATCGGCGGCTCTTCCACTGTCTCGACCTTGCCCAGCTTGCGTTCCGGATTGAGCTGGTTCTGTACAAACGTCTCAGTCGCACGTACGGACATGCCCATCTGTACAACCTTAAGTGCTGCCTTTTCAATAAGATGAGCGTCTTCAAGGGCAAGCAGCGAACGTGCGTGCCCGAAGCTGATCTCTCCCACTTCTACACGGGCCTGGACCGATTCCGGTAACTTCAACAAACGAAGGAAGTTAGCGACACTCGCGCGATCTTTGCCGGTGCGCTTGGCCATCTGCTCCTGGGTCAGGCCGAACTCGCTCGACAACCGCTGGTAGGCCTTGGCCTGCTCCATCGGATTCAGATCGGCGCGCTGTAGGTTCTCGACAATGGTGATCTCCATCGCCTGCTCGTTCGAGACCTCTTTGATGATGGCCGGAACGGTCGTCTTACCTGCGCGCTGCGAAGCCAGCCAGCGGCGTTCACCGGCGATGAGCTGAAACTTGCCGCCCGGCAGCGGGCGCACCAGGACCGGCTGCGCCACACCCAGCTCCGCGATCGACGCGCTCAGCTCCGCCAGCGCCGTCTCGTCGAACCGGGTGCGCGTCTGGTAGGGGTTGCGCTCGATCGCTTCGACCGGAATCTCTTTCGGTTTGCCCTCGATGACGGTGACGGAGGGGGCAGCGGGCGGTGGGGCGACAGGTTCGGCGGCCGGCTTCTTGGAGGGAAGCAGGGCTTCCAGACCTTTCCCCAGTGCGGCGCGTTTGGCTCCAGTACTCATGGTTGAACGACTCCTGAGATGAGAAAACAGAGATCAGAGAAAAACTTCATCGGCCGGCCTACGGCCCATCGTGCAGGGACTACCCGGCCCATTCTGCAAATTACTACTTGTTGTAGGGCCAGAATTTGAACTCTTGCCCCGTCTTCGCTGCCTTGGCGCGTTCTTTCGCTTTCGGGCTTTCGATCTTGTTGCGCTTCAATAGCTCCAGCGCCAGGTCGCGGTAGGCATCCGATCCGCGTGACCGCGGGTCGTAGACCATTACCGGCTTTCCATGGCTGGGAGCTTCCGCCAGACGTACATTGCGGGGAATGGTGGTCTTCAGCAGCTTGTCCCCAAAGAACTCCTGCAGATTTGCCGTGACCTGCTGCGCCAGATTGGTGCGCTCGTCATACATGGTCATCAGCACACCTTCCAGCGCCAGGCCAGGATTGAAGGCCTGGGAGACACGGTCCAGAGTGCTCATCAGTTCGCTGATGCCTTCCAGGGCGAAATACTCGGCTTGCATCGGAACCAGCAGGCCATCGGAAGCGACCAAGGCATTCAGGGTCAGCAGATCCAGGGCTGGCGGGCAGTCCAGCAGGATAAACGGGAAGCGCTCCCGCAGAGGCGCCAGGGCATCCCGCAGACGGAACTCCCGGCGATCCTGCTGGATAAGCTCAATCGTGGCGCCGATCAGGTTCTTGCTCGAAGGGACCAGCTTCAAGGTGCCGATCTCGGTCGTGAGCATGGCGGCGTCCGGCGTTACGGCGGTCATCAGCACGTCGTAGGTGGACGCTCGCTCGTCATCCCGACCGAAACCGAGGCCACCGGTGGAGTTTGCCTGGGGATCAATATCGATCAGCAGGGTTTCCAAACCCTCCAGGGCGATTGCAGCAGAGAGATTGATGGCAGTCGTCGTCTTACCGACGCCGCCCTTCTGATTCACTATGGCCAGAACCTTGCTCATGGGAACAGAATTGAGCCTACGGGAGGGCGATACGAGGTTCAATATGYCGGCCTCGGATACCTGTGGAACGAAGGTGGAAAAGTGTTGTTCCACGTGGAACACGTGTAACGAAAACCCGCGCCAGTGCTCTACGAGACGCATCCCGGGACTTTTCCACCGGGAAAGAGAGCGAAGTTGAAAAAGGTAGCAGTTGCAAGCGGAAAGTGGAAGGCGTAAGGCATAAGTTGAGCAGCCGATTTTGCTTCCGAAGCGGCCGGATGTTCCACGTGGAACATCCGGCTCGGACGGCCCGAATCACCACGGACCGGGTGCTCTAGGTCCCGCCTTTGGGACCTGGGAATTCAAGCGAAGCTCGAACCGGTTGATCCCGAACCGACCCCGATCGGACGTTCCACGTGGAACGTGGACCTTTACGTTTGCCATCCTGAACAGAGTGAAGGACCACTTGTCCTCCCACCAACTCCGCTTAGTTTCGTCATTTCGGGACGTTGCGGAGAATCTGCTTTTCTCCCTTCGTGTCTCGGACTGGGCTCTAAAACTACAGTTCGAGCCTACGGCTCGAAATACCCAGGTCCCAGGATCGGGACATCCACCCCAACGAACTCGGTTCGTTGGGGACCCCGGGACCCGGGGCACCCCAAGCTATGACTATCCCGAAGCTGTCTTGAGTGGGGTGAGAGTTCAGGATCCGGGCATGTTCCACGTGGAACATGCCCGGGTCCACGCCATTACGTCTCTAAGCCTCAACTCTTCAACCCTCTTGTTCCACGTGGAACACAGCAACCACCCCATCGATAGACCCAGGCAGCGTCGTAATAGACTTCGCGGGCCGGCCTAACGCCTCAGCCTGGGCACGGGTTGTCAGCAACATCAGATCACCGCCCGGACGAACCAGCCTCTCCCCCACCAGAATCATCTCCTGCATCCTGTCCACGGCTCGCATCGCGACGACATCGAAGCTCCTCGTTCGCTTTTCAGTCTCAGCCAACCTTTCCGCCCGGTCTGCCCAGACCTCCGTCTTCAATCCCAAAGTCCGCACAACCTCCCGCAGAAACGCCGCCTTCTTCCCTTGGGACTCCGCCAGAGTCACCGCAATCTCAGGCCGCAGGATCTGGATCGGAATCCCGGGAAATCCGGCCCCAGATCCCAGGTCGAGCAGCGTCTTTGTCCCCTCCGGCACAAGTCCTCCGGCAAAGAGGCTCTCCCCGAAGTGCCGACGCGCCATCTCCTCCGGTTGCCGGATGGCGGTGAGGTTTGTCCGGGCATTCCACTTCATCAGCAGATCTAAGTACGCGGACAGCTTCTCTGCGACACCGCCGGGCACCCCGGCGGGAAGATACGGTTGCAGTAAAGACTCCAGAGTTTCCAGCGAAAGCGTAGCCATCGCCAAGAAGTCTATCGCCCGCAGCTAAATTCGGCGGAATTGAAGGAAATGTGGATAAGCCAAACGATTAACTGTGTCGTTTTTGCCACAGCCGCACTTCTTTGAATCGGGGCTACTCTGACTCTCGTCACAAGTTTGGGACGGTGATTGGAACGAGTGTCAGGTAAGCCCCATTACGAACGCACCATCGCCTCGGAGATCAGCTTCTCCGGTATTGGCCTTCACTCCGGAGCTCCTGTCACCATGCGCCTTATCCCTGCCGCCGCGGGGTCAGGTATCGTGTTTCGTCGCACCGACCTGGACGGCTTCGAGATTCCCGCCAACAATCGCAATGTTGCCAAGGTCAGCTACGCCACCAGCCTGATGCGCCAGGGCGTACTCATCTCTACGACCGAGCATCTGCTCTCGGCCTTTATTGGTTACGGCATCGACAACGTCATCGTCGAGATCGACAATCTCGAGCTCCCAATCCTCGATGGCTCCGCTGGTCCGTACGTGACCGAGTTCGAACGCGTCGGCAGCCGTCAGCAGCGCCGTAAACGGGAGTACATCCGCGTCCTCAAAGAGGTTGAGGTCCGCGAGGGCGATAAGTTCATTGGCGTCTACCCGGGCACCGGCTACCAGATCGACTACCTCATCGACTTCCCTTCACCGATCGGCCGCGAACGTTTCCTCGGCGACCTCGAGACCGGGGCCTACACCGACCTCATCGCTCCAGCCCGCACCTTCGGGTGGAAAGAAGATGAWGCGAAGCTTCGCGACATGGGTCTTATCCGCGGAGTCTCCGAGCAGTCAGCCATCATTCTTACCCGCACTGGCGTCCAGAATGGCCCGCTTCGTTTCCCCGACGAGTTCGTCCGCCACAAGGTTCTCGACCTGATCGGCGACCTCGCCCTGGCGGGCCGCCGCATCCAGGGCCGCGTCGTCGCCGAGCGAGCCGGGCACGCCATGCATACGGCCCTCGTCTCCCAGCTCATGAAAGACCGCTCCACCTGGGAGCTGACCCACGTCTACGACGAGGAGGCTGCCGAATCCGAGGCCTTCGCCCGCCTACAGCCTGTTCATGCCTAAAGCAGCCATCGCGCTAGGCTCCAATCTCGGTGACCGGCAGCAGCATTTATCCCAGGCAATTCAGCAACTTAGCGCCCTTGGACGGGTCATGGCTGTCTCCACCTTCCGCGATACCGCCCCGGTCGGCTACGTTGACCAGCCCCACTTCCTGAATGGCGCCTGCCTGCTTGAGACGGGGTTAACTCCTTTGGTTCTCCTGCGGGAAATGCTCGAAATCGAGCGCAAAATGGGTCGAAACCGCGCCCTCGTGCCGCAAAAAGGCCCTCGTGTGCTGGATCTCGACCTTCTGCTCTACGACGATCTCGTCCTCCATGAATCCGGACTTTCGCTCCCACACCCAGCAATGCATGAGCGGCTGTTTGTGTTGGAGCCATTAGCGGAGATCGCACCGGAGTGGGTCCATCCGGTGCTCGGACGGAGTATCCGAGAGATGCTTCATAGCCAATCCAGTGCTCCCATGTAAGCTCGCCAAGTGAACTTCAAGAGCATCCGATTCTCCATCCTGTTCCCGATTGCAGACCTAGTGCTCTGGTGTTTTGTTTTTCTCGCTCCAACGACGCTGTTATATCTCTCATTGCGGCAAGCCATGGGAGGGAGAGAGCAAGCAGTATTACGAAATGAAACTCAACAAGGCACTATCGAAGGTCAATTCCGCAAATCGGAATTGCTGATCTTTGCTTTGAATGCAGTGGGCCTCTCTCGGGAAAAGACGCTGGTGTCTCTGGATTTCCCTGGCGTCATTGGGGAGATTCTGATCTCTCTGCCAACAAGGTGGCCTGCAACCTATCATCCATCCCGCCTGATGATGGACACCTGGAGAGATCTCACCTACCCGATCCTCTCGTTACCGTTCTGGTGGTTCGCCGGTACCGGATGGGACGCCTTGTTCTACAGGCGGCAGATTCGCTGGCCATTTCTTCTTCTTGGCACGCTGCTTTCTGTCCTGTTCATCGTCGCCTATTTCGGTCTCAGGTCGGCAATGGATCCATCTGAACAGGAAGAGATGGTTCTTCATCTGTGGGCAGTGATGCTCTGGGGATTGCTTTTTCTACCGATGCCCATTGCCTGGTTCCGGCAGTGGCGTCGGCCCGCGAATCTTGAGCCGGCTTCGTAAAATAGACGAGTGTCCCTTAGCTTTGAACTCCTGAAAGAATCCGGCCCTGGACGCCGGGCGACTCTTACCCTGCCCCATGGCAAGGTAGAAACCCCGGTCTTTATGCCGGTCGGCACGGCTGCTTCCGTGAAAGCCGTCCCGCAGGATGTCATGGAGACCAACGGAGCCGAGGGCAAGGGTGCTGCCATCATTCTGGCCAACACCTATCACCTCTATCTCCGTCCGGGACACGAGCTGATCCGCCGCGCCGGCGGCGTGCACAAGTTCATGAGCTGGAACCGCTCCATGCTCACCGACTCTGGTGGCTTTCAGGTCTTCAGCCTGAGCGAGCTGCGCAAGGTCACTCCCGATGGCGTCGAGTTCCGCTCGCATCTCGATGGATCAAAGCACTTCTTCTCGCCCGAGCACTCCATGGAGGTCCAGATCGCGCTTGGCGCGGACATCATGATGGCCTTCGATGAGTGTGTCGAAACCCCCGCCACATGGGAGCGCACCAAAGAGTCGATGGGGCTGACGCATGCCTGGGCGCAGCGATCGCTCGACTACTGGAAAGAACATCGTCATGAAGTGCCCTGGCACAGCGAGCTTGATGAAAGTCACCAGGCGCTCTTCGGCATTGTGCAGGGAGGCATGTATAAGGATCTCCGCGCCGAATCAGCCGAGCGGCTGGTCGAGATGGACTTCCCCGGCTATGCCATCGGCGGCCTTGCTGTCGGCGAACCGCGTGAGGTCACGCGGGAGATGATCGCGCACACGCTCGAATATCTCCCCAAAGACAAGCCGCGCTATGTGATGGGCGTGGGTTATCCCGACGAGATCGTCGAGTACGCCCGTATGGGTGTCGACATGATGGACTGCGTGCTGCCTACCCGCGCCGGCCGACACGGCCTTCTCTTCACCAGCCAGGGACGCCTGAATATCAAAAACAGGCAGTACGCCGAAGATCAGAACCCTCCTGATCCGGCATGCAGCTGTATGGTCTGCCGTCGCTATACGCGCGCCTATCTGCGCCACCTGATGCACAGCGGCGAGCCGCTGGCGCTCACCCTGGCGAGTGAACATAACCTCGCCTTTTATCTCGACCAGATGCAGGCGCTTCGCAACGAATTCGATCAAGCGAAATGATCGTTTCGCCGGCGAAACGCCAGGGTAGCCTACGCAGGAACTATGTTGTCCGTAAATGCAATTGTGCAATGGGTAGGTTCCGTGACACAGTTGAGGCATACAAGACGGGCCTGAGCGCGCATTCAGAGCAGTAAGTACGGTAACGGCCAAGCAAGAAGGATTGCTCCATGAAGCGATTTGCCTGTGGTCATGTGGTCTCCGGCCCCTCGACTCGATTTGCCGCGCACCATCTGGATGGAACTCTGGCAGGGCCAACGAAGTGTGCTCCCGTGGAGTACGGCCTTACTCTACCTTCGGTGAACGGATAGCGCGCGGGCTGGCTATGTACATCAACCTCGCCAAGCGCGAGCAACAACGCCGCATGATCTCAGATTTGCTCGAAGGCGATATTCCATTCGGCTTCCACTATCAGCCAATCGTCGATCTTGAACGTGGTCTGGTGGCCGGTTACGAAGCGCTCGCGCGTTTTCCTGCCGAGATCGCCTCGTCTCCGAATCAGGTCTTTCAGGTAGCCGGCGATCTAGGCAGACGTGCGGATCTGGAGAGCGTGGTCCTGCGTAGTGCTTTCTGGGAGCGGTCGAAGCTTCCGCCGAAGTGCTTTCTGACCATCAATGCAGGTCCGTCTCTTCTGCTTTCGCGGCAGTGGCAGCAGTTACTAAAAGAGATCGGACATTTCGGTGGAACCGTCTTTGAGATCACGGAAGACGAACCCATTCACGATTACTCCATCCTACGGTCCCGTCTCGATCAGATCCGTGAAGCCGGCGGCCACATTGCGGTTGACGACACCGGCGCCGGATACGCCAGCCTGAAGCATGTCATGGAGCTGCGTCCCAACTTCATTAAGCTCGACCGGTTTTTTGTCGGCGGTTGTCACAAAGAGCCGGCCCGTTCTTCGCTGATCGAAATGATGGGCACCATGGCCAGCCGTATCGATGCCACGATCATCGCCGAAGGTGTGGAGACCGCAAGCGAGCTGGAAGAACTCATCCACCTCGGTGTTTCGTTGGCCCAGGGTTACTACCTGGGGAAACCCTCTGCGGAGATGCTTCCTTTGCCTGCCCTGCAGGCCGAAGCCATTCGCACGCGGGCAGAGGCCAGGCAGCAAGGCAACCTGTGGGGCGTGATCGACAGTTGTTTCACCTGCTCCGACGCGGACACAGCCGCAACTTACCTTGACGCGAACGACGAAGCACATGTCGTCCTGCTGGTGGACGAGGCGAACCGTCCCTCCGGCATCGTTGAGCGGCACTCCCTGATCGGGATTCGCCACTTGGCCAAGCCGATGAAGGTCCAGCGCGAGAGCGATCTGCGCGCGGTGCTCCAACGATGCCTCAGCAGACCCCTGGCTCACCGTTTCGACCCGATCGTCGTCGTTGGAGCCGACGGACGGATGGCCGGTGTGGCCACCGTGGACCGGATGGTGAAGTTCGTTTTGGAAAACGGCCCCCTGCTCGATATGCGCGCCGCGGAGGTGCGGGCGCTCATGGGACCAGGGGACAGGGATATGAAAGCGGGTACCTCCGGGTGTTAACAGACGTCCGCCTGGGAGGCAGTTTCCTTGACATGTCGGAGCGGCCTCAGCGATGCTGGAGCCTAGCACCCTTCCATCCGGGCAGGCAGACCTGCGTCCGTTTACGGACGTAGCCATCGACCGGCATGACGCGGGCAGCGTCCATCCAGGACGGGCCCGACTTCAAAAAGGACATCGGGTGATCATTTTCGATCCGGTTGGTTCGCGTCCGTAAGGCCGCGCCCCGCCGGTGTGTTGAAGGACGCTCGCGTTGACCGTATCCGCACCTGTCTCAGCCATAATCCTGCAGATTGCCCAGGGATCTTCTCTGGTTACGATGCTGCCTATCGTTCTTATGATTGCTGTCTTCTACTTCCTGCTGATTCTTCCGAATCAGCGCAAGCAGAAGAAGTGGCAGCAGATGCTCGGTGATCTCAAGGCCGGCGACCGCGTTACAACCTCCGGCGGCATCAAGGGCGTCATCCTGTCGGTCAAAGACGATTCGCTGATCCTGCGCGTCGCTCCCGACAACCTGAAGCTCGAGTTTGCCAAGAGCGCCATTGCCAGCGTTACGACCGGCGAGGAAGAAAAGTAGCCATGCAGAAGAAGCTCGCCGGTCGGACCGGCATTATTGTTGCGACCCTGGTCATCTTTACTTATTTCATCTTCTTCGGCTCCGGCCTGCCGAAGAAGGGCAGCGTGAAGCAGTTGCTGACCAACAGCATCCACCTCGGCCTCGACTTAAAGGGCGGTACCCACCTCGTACTGCAGGTGCACGTGGCTGAAGCCGTCGCCGCCCAGACCGACTCGGATGTCGCTCGCCTCCAGGTTGACCTGGCCAAGGCCGGAGTCACCGGTGTGCAGGTCGCCAAGCTCGACCCCACCAAGGTCGACATTATTAACGTTGCGGCCTGGGTGACAACCAGATCCTCATCGAGCTGCCCGGCATCTCCAACGCCGACGAAGTGCACAACGCTATCCAGTCCACGGCTCGTCTTGAGATTCACGAGGTTGTCGCCGGACCCGCGGCGACTGAGGCCGACGCCCTGCAGACCCTCGGCGGCTCGCTTCCCCCGGACGACATGATCGTGAAGGGCGCAAATTCGGTTACCGCCGCCGGTAACAGCGACATGTTCTACGTGCTCAAGCGCGTGGCCATCGTCTCCGGTACTGACTTCCGCGGAGCTCAGCCGGTTCGCGACCCCAACACCGGTCAGTCGCAGACCAGCTTCAACCTGACCAGCGGCGCCGGCGAACGCTTCTATGAGTTCACCAGCGCGAACGTCGGCAAAGGCATCGCCGTCGTCCTCGAGAACCGCGTCCGCAGTGTGGCCAGCATCAAGAGCGCCATTCACGACTCGGGCGTGATCGAAGGTCTTTCGGAAGACGAAGCGAAGAACCTCTCGCTCATGCTCCGTACCGGTTCCCTGCCCGCTTCCATCTCGTATCTCGACACGCTGACCGTCGGTCCGTCCCTGGGCGCGGCTTCGATTACGCACGGTGTCTATGCCGCCGTCGCCGGCATGCTCGCTGTGATGTTCTTCATGCTCCTCTACTACCGGGGAGCCGGCATCAACGCCGACCTGGCGCTGGTTCTGAACCTGGTCATCCTGCTCGGCTTCATGGGCCTGACCGGATCGACGCTGACCCTGCCGGGTATCGCCGGCGTGATTCTGACCATCGGTATGGGCGTCGACTCCAACGTTCTGATCTTCGAACGTATCCGTGAAGAGCTGCACCTGGGCCGTACGCCCAGCGCTGCGGTGCAGAACGGTTTTGCGCACGCGTGGGTCACGATCATCGATACCCACGTGACGACGATCGTCTCGGCGGCCATCCTCTTCCTCTTTGGCACCGGTCCTGTGCGTGGATTCGCAGTGACCCTGACCTTCGGTCTGTTGGCCAACATCTTTACCGCGGTCTTCGTTTCGCGCACCATCTTTGACGCGATCCTGAACCGCAAGCAGCGCGGCGAAGCGCTCTCGATCTAATACGGAATTCTCGGAGCAACAACAGTGGAACTGTTTCGCGACATCAATATCGACTGGCTGGGCAAGAAGTGGTATCTGCTCGCCTTCTCTCTTGTCTTTTCAGTGGCCGGCATCTTCAGCATGCTCTTCTGGCACAAGATTCCGTACGGCGTGGACTTCAAGGGCGGCACCCAGGTGCATGTCAGCTTCGACCGTACGCCCAGCGAAGACCGTATCCGCTCCGCCTTCGACGCGTCCGGAATTAAGGATGCGAAGATCCAGGCGGTGAGGGGCGACCAGGCTGCTCGTCCCGAGGTCCTGATCTCGCTGCCCGAGAAGAGCGATGCCACCGGCTTCGATGCCCGCGCCGCGGTGCTTAGCGCCCTGGAGGCGAACTATCACGATGGCGGCTTCAAGGTAGAAAGCTCCCAGACCATCGGACCGACGGCCGGCGAACAGCTCCGTCACCAGGCCCTGTTTGCGACGCTGTACTCGCTGCTCGGCATGCTGGTCTATCTCTGGTTCCGCTTCGAGCTCATCTATGGAGTGGCTGCCGTGGTCGCTGTCTTCCATGACACGCTGATCACCATCGGCGCCTTCAGTCTCACCAACCAGGAGATCACCCTGACGGTGGTAGCGGCGATTCTGACGCTGGTCGGTTACTCCATGAACGATACGATCGTCGTCTTCGACCGTATTCGCGAGAACCTGGCGACGGCGCGCCGCGAGACCCTGTCGACCGTGGTGAACCGCAGCATCAACCAGACCCTGAGCCGTACCATCCTGACCTCGGGCCTGACCTTCCTCACCGTCCTCTCGCTGTATCTCTTCGGCGGAGAGGTACTGCACGGCTTCAGCTTTGCGCTGGTGGTCGGCATCCTGATCGGAACTTATTCGTCGATCGCGGTGGCGGCTCCCATGCTGGTGGCGTATCAGGACTGGCGCATTGCCAAAGGTAAGGCGGCATCGCTTCCCGGCGGCAAGCGGGCGTAATTGGGCTGGGTTGCACCCTCTTCGGTGCAACCCAGAAACTTTTTCATTTTTTTCAGGAACACCTCCCTATTCCGGGAACAAAATCAGAATCTGCGGTGTCTGTAGCACGTAGGCTCACCTCCAATTTGAGGGTTGCAACTATGTTTGAAGACTCGTTGATGGAATCCGGCGGCAAGATCCAGTCCAAGTCCAAGTACTGGATGATCGCAACCTTTAGTTTCAACGGGGTCATCATCGCATTGATGATCCTGATTCCGCTGCTGTATCCCGAAGCGCTGCCTAAGACGGCGATGACGGCGATGCYCAGCGCGCCCCCGCCGCCACCTCCGCCTCCGCCACCCCCGCCACCGGCGCAGGTGATTAAGCCGATCAAGGTCATCAGCGAGCTGGACCAGGGTTTGCATGCTCCGACCAAGATCCCCAAGGACATCAAGATGGTTAAGGAAGACGCTGCGCCTCCGCCGCAGGTCGCCGGTGTTGCCGGCATGGCGGGCATGGGTGGCGGTTCCGGTTCCGGCATCGCTGGTGGCGTCCTGGGTGGTATCGGTACGGCTCCGGCTCCGGTCGTGAAGGTGGCTCCGCCCAAGGGACCGACCCGCGTTTCGGCCGGCGTGATGGCTGGACAGATCCTGGTGAAGACCAACCCGGTCTATCCTCCGATCGCCCGCGCCGCTCACGTCCAGGGTTCGGTAGTGCTGCATGCCGTGATCTCGAAGACCGGCACCATCCAGAACCTGACGGTCATCAGCGGACCTGAGATGCTGCGTAACGCGGCCGTCGAGGCTGTGCAGCAGTGGAAGTACAAGCCCTAYCTGCTGAATGGTGAACCCACCGAAGTGGATACCACCATCACCGTAAACTTTACGATGGGAGGCTAAGTCTCAAGACTTAGCAGCAGGTTTCGACATTGCGGGGGCTGTGGCCCGGTTGGCACAGCTCAAACAATCAACGTTTTGCATCACACGTAGTACCGGAAGTCCCAATCAGGAGGAAAGAATCAAGTGATTCTCGCTCATCTCGCAACTTTCGCCCCCCACAGCATCGGCATGTTTCTCCAGGAGGGCCAGGTAAGCTTCTCGCTCATGGGTCTGTGGACGAACATGGGCTGGCTGGCCCGTATCGTCGCCATCATCCTGTTCATCATGTCGATCTGGTCGCTGGCTGTGATCATCGATCGCGCCCTGTATTTCTCGGCTGCCCGTAAGCAGTCCCGTGAGTTTGCTCCCAAGGTTGCCGGCGCTCTGAAGGACGGCCGTCTGGATGAGGCGATCAAGATCGCCGACCGTTCCAAGAAGTCGCACCTGGCCGAGGTTGTTACCGCTGGCCTGCAGGAGTTCCGTTCGTTCGGTTCCGGCGGTTCCATCACCGAGGATCAGATCGAGTCTGCCAAGCGCGCTCTGGAGCGCTCTGAAGCTATCGTTCACGCCAAGCTGAAGCGCGGCCTGGGCGGTCTGGCCACCATCGGTTCCACCGCTCCCTTTATCGGTCTGTTCGGTACGGTAGTCGGTATTCTTAACGCCTTCCAGCAGATCGCCACCCAGAAGACCTCCGGTATCGGCGCTGTCGCCGGCGGTATCTCGGAAGCCCTGGTAACGACCGCGTTCGGTCTGCTCGTAGCTATCCCGGCCGTTATGTGCTTCAACTTCTTCACCGGTAAGGTTGAGTCCTTCGACGTGGAGATGGACAACAGCTCCTCGGAGCTGGTGGACTACTTCATCAAGCAGTCGCACCGCTAAACAGCCCAAGCGAGAATCTCCGCCTCGCACCCCGGTCAGCCGCCGCGAAACGGTATGACCGGGGTCCGGGCGGCCTGAAACTCTCGCAGTACGAAAAGACTCGCTTAAGGAGCAACTCCGATGGGAATGGCATCTCGGAACCTCGAGGGTGCAGTAAACTCCAACATCAACGTCACACCGATGGTGGACGTGATGCTGGTGCTGCTG
>NZ_JBFRCY010000064.1:0-16323 GCF_052113305.1 Terriglobus sp. YAF25 | reverse complement strand
GTGAACGGCCGCCCCGTGTGGATCGCCATGCCGAATGAGGCGTGGGTGCAGCAGAAGGCCAAGAACGGTCACATCATTACGGACTATCTGGCGGCGCAGGCTGCGGGATATTACCTGAAGTCCATCATCGAGACCGGCTACGACAATGGCCGCGAGATGTACACCATGTCCATCGACGAGGTGTTGCAGCACGTTGACCAGGTGGTCCGCGAAGCCGGACATACCTCCAAGCTGCCGCAGCTCCCGCTCGTGAATAGCGACTCGCACCCGGCCGAACTCGACTTTGCCCTTCCGGGCGAGCCTCATAAGATCCCGCTCTCCGAGTAGATTTTCATTCGTCCTTAAGCTTCCTGCGGCACGCTGGAGCCATGCTGCTTCGCCGCTCGCTCCTGTGTGCCGCCCTCATGGGCGCTTCATCCCTTCTCTGCCAAGCGCAGGAGGGTCTGCGTGATACAACGCTGCTCATCATCCGGCATGCGGAGAAGCCTGTCGTGGGCGACCGCCTGACTCCTGCCGGCGAGGCTCGCGCGCAACGGTATGCGGCCTACTTCGCCCCCTTTGTCGATCCCAATGGCCAGAATCTCTCTATCGACACGATCTTCGCCGCCACCGACAGCAAAAACAGTTTGCGCCCGCGTTTGACCGTGGAGCCGCTCAGCACCGCCATTGGCAAGCCCATCGACACGCACTTCGTCGAGAAGAAGAACGATGATTTCGTCACCGAGCTCCAGAAGGAATCGCACGGCAAAGTCATTCTCGTCTCCTGGAGGCACGGCGGTATCCCCGGACTGCTCACTAAACTCGGGGCGGATTCCACACGGCTGCTCGGCGGCGAGCACTGGCCGGACGATGTCTTCAACTGGGTCATCGAGCTCCACTACGGTCACGACGGGAAGCTTGCTTCGCAACAACTGATTCACGAGCCCTTTTGAGAGCGTTATGGTCTAAACTTAGAAATTACGTGCCCGTTCCGGGCACGGCACCTCTACCGAGACCTAAGGAACATCACGTTGGACAGCCAGACCCGCCACTCCCTGAAGCAGCCAGACGCCTACGTCGCCGCAACCGAGCACGGCCTGAAGTGGGCCCAGCAGAATCGCAGCGCTGTGATTCGCTATATCGTTGGTATTCTTGCCGTTCTGCTCGTCGTTATTGGCGGCCTGGTGATCTACAACGTGCGTTCCAACTCCGCCAATGCCGCCTTCGGCGAGGCCATGGGGGTCTACCAGTCGGACATCGCCGAACCCGGTGTTCCGCCGCAGCAGGGAGTCAAGACCTTCCCATCGGCACAGGAGCGCGCTAAGGCTGCCCATGAGAAGTTCCAGCAGGTGGCTGACAGCTACGGCATGACCTCCAGCGGCAAGCTCGCCCTCTACTTCGCCGGCCTGACTGCCATCGAAGCGAACCAGACCTCCACGGCGCAGGCCACCCTGGAAAAGGTTGCCGGCTCCTGGAACAGCGACCTCGCCTCACTGGCGAAGCTTTCCCTGGCCAGCCTGTATCGCCAGAATGGACAGGACCAGAAGGCAATCGACATCTACAACCAGCTCATCGCCAAGCCGAATCACTCGGTTCCGGCCGCAACCGCCCAACTGCAGCTCGCCTCCCTCTACGAATCCAAGGGCCAGCAGGCCGAGGCTCGCAAGATCTACGCACAGCTCAAGGACAAGGAAGCCAAGACTGCTGCCGGCTCGATCGCCGATCAGCGTCTGAATCCGGGCGCGCGTCAGTAGAGCATTTTCCCTGTAGGTGTACTGTAGGGCTTCCGCATCTATGGGCGTTTTCCGCAATGAAAACGCCGCTGCACACCCTTCCGGGATACCCAGCAACAGGGAAAACGCTCTAAATCCCATTTCAGTACCGGGCCGGAAATCCAGAATTCTTAGGAAGGTTTAATTGGATTTCCGGCGCCGGCACGGCGCAATATACCCCCAAGTACTTCGGAAACGCTGTCGTTCTTGTGGCATTTCACCTGCCCTGCATTCCACCGAAGCAGGAGATACCTATGCGCCGTATCCTGGTTGTTGATGATGAGCATCTCGTAGCCGACACTCTGCGAATTATTTTTCGGGAAAATGGCTTCGATGCACGCGCTGTTTATACAGCGGAAGATGGCTTGTCCACAGCACGTGACTTTCACCCTAACCTCCTTCTCTGCGATGTGAATATGCCCGGAGAGGACGGTGTCGCCCTGGCCACACGCCTGACGGAAGAGCAGCCGGACTGCCGTGTCCTGCTCTTTACGGGCTACTACTCCCTGATGAAGAGTCTGATGGACCGCTCGAGAGAGCAGCCGCAGCCGTGGTCCGTCCTGACCAAACCACTTCATCCAACCGATCTGCTTCGCGAAGCCAACGAAATGTTGGCCTAGCCCTGAACCAATGACCTCCGTTGGCCGCATGCTGATCGCCGCCGGCTGCCTGTTAATTCTCGCTGGTCTTATTTTCCTGATTGCCGGGAAGTTTTCGCTCCCCCTGGGCCGTCTTCCCGGCGATCTGAGCTTTCGCGGACGTAACTGGCAGGTTTTCATCCCTTTAGGGACCAGCATCGTTATCAGCATTGTCCTCTCGCTGGTTCTCTATCTCCTCAGCCACCTCCGGAGATAACCTAGAGGCTATGCCCACGCTGGCACAGCTCCGCTCCGGCCGTACCTCGGATACCGCACCCCAGCTTGGCTTCGCGTTCGAAGAACCCGAAGCTGCGTCTCAGCCGGCTGAACCTGCGGCCCGGCCGGCGCCACGGCGCACCACCTTTTCCGTCGCTGAACTTGTCTCGCTCATCCGGGGCGAGCTCGAAARGGGATATGGCAATATCTCCGTCTTCGGAGAGGTCTCCAACTGCCGCCCCGCCACCTCCGGCCACGTCTACTTCACGTTGAAAGATGGTGAGGCACAGCTTCCCGTCGTGCTCTTCCGCCGCCAGGCACAGACACACCGGTTCCGCATCGAAGACGGTCTGGAGGTCCTGGTCCGCGGCCGTGTCTCTGTATACGAATCGCGCGGGCAACTTCAGCTCATCGCCGAATCGGTTGAGCCCCGCGGAGCCGGAGCGCTGCAGCTTGCCTTCGAACAGCTCAAGGCCCGCCTGCAGGCCGAAGGGCTCTTCGATGCCGACCGTAAGCGTCCTCTGCCAGCTTTTCCGACACGCATCGGCATCGTCACCTCGCCTACCGGCGCAGTCATCCGTGACATCGCCAATGTCATCCGGCGTCGGCACGCTTGCCTCGATCTGCTGGTTTACCCCGCCGCCGTACAGGGAGCCAGTTCCCCCCTGGAAGTCGCCAACGGTATCCGCTACTTCAACCAGGCAACCGGAACTCCCCACGGCGTGGACCTCATCCTTCTTGCCCGTGGAGGCGGCTCTGCCGAAGACCTTGCCGGCTTCAACGATGAGGCGCTCGCCCGTGTGATTGCGGGCAGTGAGCTTCCCATCGTCTCTGCGGTCGGACACGAGACTGACTTCACCATCGCCGACTTTGTATCGGATCTACGTGCGCCTACTCCATCGGCCGCCGCAGAACTCATCACAGCCGCCCAGCATCGCATTGAAGACCATGTAGCCACACTCAGCCAACGGCTGGTTCGTGCGGCTCGCTATACCACCATGCAGGCTGGTCAGCGTTTCGCTCGCATCAATGCACAGGCAATCCTCTACCGCGTGGAAGATGCCATCAGCCGCCGTTATCAGCGCCTGGACGAACTTGCATGGCGCGCTAATTCTGCCGTCAACACTGGACTTCAGCGCAATGAGCGCCGTCTGCTTGCGCTGCATCAGCGTCTGGCTGCACGCGACCTGACCCGGCAGCTCTCTCAGGCACGTCATCACGTTTCTATCGCTGAATCCCGCTTGCTGACCGCTCATCGCGATCGCCTTTCAAGCGAACGGAACCGTGTGCAGGCCGCATCGACCGCGCTTCAGTCGCTGTCGCCCCTTGCCGTACTGCAGCGTGGATATGCCCTTGTGTATGACGCCGAGGGCAAACTGCTGCGCGACGCCGCCGAGGCCACTCCCGGAAGCTCCGTTACCGCTCGACTGCACAAGGGCTCGCTGGAGGCTACCGTCACTGGCAAGCGTTCCTGACGGCAAGCTGTTACCCTCAGATTCAATATGCGAAAGCTCTTTGGAACCGATGGCATCCGTGCTGTCGCCGGCGAATCTCCGCTCGACCCGAAGACCATCTACGCCGTCGGCCTGGCACTGGCACACTCCCTGCGGGACTCGAAAGATGTCTTGCTTGGCATGGACACTCGCGAGAGCTCTGAGTGGATTGCCGCCACGCTCGTCGCCGGTCTTACGGCGGGGGGAGCCGTTGCGCATCTGGCCGGAATCATCACCACGCCGGCCGTGGCGCATCTGACGCGCAAACGCGGCTTCGGTGCAGGCGTTGTCATTTCGGCCTCGCACAATCCGTGGCAGGACAACGGCATCAAGCTCTTCGGTCCTGATGGCTACAAACTTCCCGATGCCACAGAACTTGCCATGGAAGAGGAGATCTTCCGGCACCTTGGCAGCCTTGTTCATGACTCGATCGCTGCCAATGCATTGCCTGAAGCCGACGAAGCTTATCGTGCCGAGTACATCCAATTTCTTCTCGGACAGGTTCCCGGTCTCTCTCTCGATGGCAAGACCATCGTTCTCGACTGCGCCAACGGCGCAGCATCTTCCGTCGCGGCACAGCTCTTCGCCGAGCTTGGCGGAGAGATCCGTATTACCCACGCCTCTCCCGACGGCCGCAACATCAATGAGGGATGCGGCGCGTTACACCCGGAGATCGTCGCCGACGAAGTGACAGCTTCGGGCGCATCCATGGGCATCACCTTCGACGGAGATGCCGACCGCGCTCTCTTTGCCGACGAGTACGGCCAGGTCGTAAATGGCGATGCTGTCATGCTGCTGTCAGCACGGGATCTGAAGGCGCGCGGACAGCTTGCCAACGATCTCGTCGTTGCCACAACCATGTCCAACATGGGTTTGGAAGCAGCACTCAAGCGCTCCGGCATCCGTATGCTGCGCGCGCCGGTGGGCGACAAATATGTTCTGGAGCAGATGCTGGCTACTGGCGCATCGCTCGGAGGCGAGCAGTCCGGCCATATCCTCTTCCCGGCTCTCTCTACCACCGGCGATGGCCTGCAGACCGCGCTCGCTGTGCTGAATGTGCTGCACCGCAATGGCAAATCGCTGGCAGAGCTAACCGGAGATCTGAAGGTCTTCCCACAGGTGATCGTCAACGTCAAGGTGCGTGAGAAGAAGCCGCTCGATCAGTTCCCCACCATCGTCAGCGCCATCGCCGCAGCCGAAAATGAGCTGAAAGACAGTGGCCGTGTCGTCATCCGTTACAGCGGCACCGAAGCTCTTGCCCGCGTGATGATCGAGGCGGAAGACGAAGCTCGCATGAAGCACCACGCCGAGGCGATCGCCAGCTCTATCCGTAACGAACTCGGAATCTAACAAGAACACGGATGAAATGGACGGCCAAACAACGGATACTGCTCTTTCTTATCCCGCGCCTCGCCGCCTTCCTCATCCGCCTTCTTGGCTGCACGCTTCGCTTTGAGGAGATATGCGCTGCCGGTGTTATCCCGGGCGACCGCATGCCTGCTCCCAGCGTCTTCGCCTTCTGGCACCGTTCCCTGTTGATGGCCGCCTACCGCTTCCGCAATCTTAGGATCGCCATCCTTATCTCTCAGTCCTTCGATGGCGAGTTGATCGCACGCACCGTGGAACGTCTCGGCTTCAAGGCGATACGAGGCTCCAGCTCACGCGGTGGGGCAGTTGGTCTGCTTGCCATGGAGACCGCCTACCGCGATGGCCACATCTGCGCATTCACTGCCGATGGGCCTCGCGGTCCAAACATGATCGCCAAACCTGGTGTGACTGCGCTCGCGAATCGGGTTGGAGCCARCGTCGGCGCATTTCATCTGCAGCCGCAACGCGCCTGGGTGCTGCGTTCCTGGGACCGCTTCCTCATCCCCAAACCCTTCAGCCGTGTCGCTGTCACCTGGCCGCCGCACACCTCAGCTGCTCCCACTCCGGAAGCGACGCAGGCAACGCTGGATGAGGCGGTGCGCATGGCAAAACCGCACACAGGAGACATCTAGATGCTGGTCTCCGATTTCGACTTCCATCTCCCCGAGGAGCTTATCGCGCAGCAGCCGCTGCCCGAACGCGATGCGTCGCGCATGCTCGTGCTCGATCGCCATACCGGTGCGTTTCGTGATGACAGCTTCCGTTCGTTGCCCTCACTCTTGCAGCCCGGGGACCTTCTGGTACTGAACAACAGCCGCGTTATTCCAGCGCGTCTGTATGCCACCCGCTCCGGCTTTATCGGACAGATTGAGGTGCTGCTCACCCAGCAGACTGCACCGCTGGAGTGGACAGCTCTAGTTCGTCCTGGCAAGAAGGTTCGCGTAGGAACAACACTTGTCTTCGCCGACCAGCTTCAAGCCGAAGTGATTGCCGCCGGTGAGTTCGGCGAGCGTACGCTGCGCTTTGCACCGGTCGATGACTTCTTCGCTCGTCTCGACCGCATTGGCCATATTCCACTCCCGCCCTACATGCACCGTCCTGATGACGCCGTGGATCGCGAACGCTATCAGACGGTCTACAACCAGCAGCCAGGCTCGGCGGCAGCACCAACCGCCGGTCTGCACTTCACGCCCCGCGTGCTGGATGAGATCAAAGCCCGCGGAGTCCAGATCGCTACGATCACGCTGCATGTCGGCCTCGGAACCTTTCAGCCGGTGCGCGTGGAACGGCTGGACGAGATCAGACTTCACACCGAGCACTACACGCTGCCGGAAGAGACTGCACAAGCGATCCAATCTGCACAGCGGGAGGGCAGACGAATCGTCGCCGCCGGCACCACAACGGTTCGTACCCTGGAACACTGCGCCCGCACCTCACTCGAACCTCATTCCGGAGAGACCAACATCTTTCTCTCTCCCGGAGCGGAGTTCAAACTCGTACAGGCCCTGGTGACCAACTTCCATCTGCCACAATCGACGTTGCTGATGCTGGTGAGCGCCTTCGCAGGCCGTGAGAATGTCCTCCGGGCCTACAATCACGCTGTAGCGGAACGCTATCGCTTCTTCAGTTATGGCGACTGCATGTTCATCGCCTGAAAATCCATCCGTTACACGTTTCTATGGCGAGGAATTGTCTCCCTGCAAACGAATCCAAAGCACTATTCAACAATTCAACTCGCAACCATCTAAACGCGTATCCTTCAAAGGATGGCTGACGAGCAGAAACCCGCAATCTACCTGCTGGACGCAATGGCGTTCATCTTCCGCGCCTACCACGCCATGCAGCGGCAGCGCCCCATGTCCACGCGTACCGGTATTCCCACGGCGGCGACCTATGTCTTCGTGAACATGATCAACAAGCTGCGCCGCGACTTCCAGCCGA
Organism: Terriglobus sp. YAF25; assembly: GCF_052113305.1. Taxonomy (NCBI): domain Bacteria; kingdom Pseudomonadati; phylum Acidobacteriota; class Terriglobia; order Terriglobales; family Acidobacteriaceae; genus Terriglobus; species Terriglobus sp. YAF25. The sequence continues at coordinate 8,916 of NZ_JBFRCY010000064.1, read as the reverse complement.
AGTACCTCGCCGCCATCTACGATCCGCCCGGCCCCGTCTTTCGCGACGAGCGCGCCCGCGAGATGAAGGCCGTCCGCAAGTGGAATATCAAAACGCAGCAGTTTGAAGAGGTCGACTACGCGGGTTACAAGGCCACGCGAACTGAGACTCCGCCCGACCTGCTGCAGCAGATGCCTTACATCCGCCGCTCCCTGGATGCCTTTCGCATCCCTGTCCTGCTCCACGAAGGCTTCGAAGCCGACGATGTGATCGGCACACTCTCCTGCAAGTTTGCAGCGCAGGGATACAAGGTCTATGTCGTCTCCTCGGATAAAGACATGATGCAGCTCGTCAACGACGATGTGCTTATCCTCAACCCGACGAAGGACAACCTCATCCTCGATTCGAAGAAAGTCGAAGAGACGCTCGGCGTGCCACCACAACAGGTGATCGACGTGATGGCCCTGCGGGGTGACTCGGTCGACAATATCCCCGGCGCCCCCGGCATCGGCGACAAGGGATCGGTGGAACTGATCCAGCAGTTCGGCACGGTGGAAGCCGCCCTTGATCGTGCTGAAGAGGTCAAACGTAAGACCTATCGCGAGAGTCTGCAGAACAATCGCGACAACATCATGCTCAGCAAGGAGCTGGTCACCATCCACAAGGACGTGCCTGTAGAGTACGACCTGGCCGCGATGGAGACACAGGCGATTGATCCCATTGCCTGCCGCGAGCTCTTTACCGAACTTGAGTTCACCACGCTGCTCAAGGAGCTCGCTCCGCCGGAAGATGCCAAACCGGCGACCTACATCCTCGACCCCACGCCGGAACAGCTCACAGCCTTGCTTACCTCCGCGAAAAAAGGCTTTGCTTTGGCAGTTTTCGAGAACGCTGCGGCTATTGCTTCGGAAGTCAGCGTTCCCGAAGAGGACGAGGCTGAACCTCCACCTCCTGAGACCGGCAGTCTCTTCGCTGTACCACCTCCGGTAGCCCCTGCGGCACCCATCCCGCCCTCCTCGCAATCGTTACGCCTCGGCCTTGCGGTGGAAGGTCACGATGTGACCTTTGTCGATATGGCGCGTCAGGAGGCAGAACCGCTCAAATTTTTGCTCGAAGACGAAAACGTGCCGAAGTCTGTACACGATCTCAAGTCGGCTCTGCGCGCAATCGAATCCTGCGGCTTTGCATTACGTGGCGTGGTGGATGATGTGATGCTCTACAGCTATCTCATCAATCCGACGCACGGCTCACATACGCTGGCCGACATTGCGGCTCGCTTCTCCAGCCGCGCTCTCGGTAAAGATCCAAACACGTTACTGGTCGAATCTGCCGACGCCGTCCTTCGCCTCGCGAAGCCGATGCGGGACGACGTCACCCAGGCTGAAACGATGAAGGTCTATGACGAGATCGATAAGCCGCTCGTCCCACTTCTCCTCAAGATGGAGCGCGCGGGTGTACGCATTGATCGCGAAGTTCTGAGCGATATGTCTTCTCGTCTCGCGGTCGAGATCGATTCGCTGAGTGAGCGCATCTACGAGACCAGCGGCCATCGCTTCAATATCAACTCACCCAAGCAGCTCGGGGATGTGCTCTTCAATAAAATGGCGCTGCCTAAGCCGTTGAAGTACGGCAAGGGCAAGGTCATCTCTACGGCGCAGGATGTTCTGGAAGAGCTCGCAGAGCACCACAAGGTCCCCCGCCTGGTCCTTGAGTTCCGCCAGCTTGCGAAGCTGAAATCCACCTATCTTGACCAGCTGCCGCAGCTCGCCGACAACGAAGGCCGTATTCATACGACCTTCAATCAGGTAGGCACAGCGACCGGCCGGCTCTCCTCGGTCAATCCCAATCTGCAGAACATTCCCGTTCGTACTGCGCTGGGACGGGAGATCCGCGCTGCGTTCATTGCGGCTCCCGGCAACGTACTGCTCTCAGCCGACTACTCGCAGATTGAGCTCCGGCTGATGGCGCACTTCTCTGATGACCCCTTGCTGGTTGATGCCTACCGCACAGGCAAAGACATTCATACGCTCACCGCCAGTGAGGTCTTTGGAGTAGACCCCGAGACGATGGACAAGGAGACGCGTAACCGCGCCAAGGCCGTCAACTTCGGCATCGTCTACGGCATCTCACCCTTCGGCTTGGCGGCACAGTTAGGGATTGAGCAGAAGGAAGCCAAGCTCTACACCGGAGTAGGCAATAACTGGCGAGATATCAAATGATTGAATGATGGAATGATTGAATAAGCAAAAAAGCCTCCTGAAGCGGAGGCCTTTTGCTTTTGTTCTTCAATCATTCAATTCCTAGCTGTACTTCAGCCACTTCAGAATCTCGGGCAGTGTCGGCCGTTTGCCGTACATCAGGATACCTACACGGTAGATGCGGGCGGTAAGCCACAGCACGCCGTAGATGGTTGCCAGCAGAATCACCACTGAAGCGGCAATGTCATACCACGGCGGATTCGAGATCGCGATGCGCAGATACATGATCAGCGGCGTGCACGTAGGAATCAGCGAGATGATGCGGGAGAAGGGTGAGTTGGGGTTGGAGATCACCGGCACCAGCACAAACATGCACACCGCCATCGGCAGCGCGATCACCATGTTGAACTGTTGCAGTTCCTGCTCCGAGTTCACCATTGCTCCGATTGCAGCGGCCATCCCCGAGTACAGTAGGAAGCCCATGACGAAGTAACCGATAAACGCAATAATCTGGCCTGCCGAGAAGCTGATGTGGATTGCGCCAGCGCCTACTGCCGAGGCCATCGGGACCGCCGACAATCCGAGCGCTGCCAACACCCAGATCCCGATCTGCGTCAGACCGACCGAACCTACACCAAGCAGCTTGCCGGCCATCATCTCCTGCGGCTGTACCGTTGCCAGCATGACTTCAAAGACACGCGAGGTCTTCTCCTCAATGATCGAGCGAGCCACATTCATGCCATGAAGCATTACCGCCATGTACATCAGGAAGAACAGGACGTAGGCTCCAAAGAATGCGGTCATGGTATCCGACTTCGAGATCTCGCCGTTCCTGATGGTTTCGGTTTCCAGATCCACCGGCGCCATCATCAGCTTGATCTCTCCGGCATCCACGCCTTTGCGCTGCATACCCTCGCGCACGATGGCGCGGCGCAAAGCCGATTCAATCGTCTGCATTGTCGAAATGTCGGCGGTGCTTATCGAGGTATAGGTCGCCTTCGGCTTGCCCTGATTCACATCGATCCACACGAAGCCATCGATCTGCTTTTCCGCGGTCTCGTCCACGACGGCCTGGCGGGTATTGCCCGTCGGCGGCGAGATAACATCGACCTGCATCGCAGAATCCTTGCCGTGCTCCAGCTCGTCCTGCAGCGCCAACGCGAGGTCGGTATCGGCCGCAACCACGGCGATATGCGACGCAGCTTTCGAGTGCCTGGACTTAACTACGGAGAACAGGATTCCTCCGCCCATCAACAACGGAATCAGCATCGTCGTAACCAGAAAAGACTTCGTGCGGACGCGTTCCAGATACTCGCGCTTGGCGATCAGAAATGTATTGCTAGGCATCGACATTGCCTCCTGCGCTGACTTCCTGAATAAAGATCTCTTCCAGGGTGGGCTCCATGACTTCAAAACGGGTAATGCGTGTTCCGGCGTTCACCGCCTGCGCGAGAAGCTGCTGCGCTCCGCTCTCATCCTTCAGCCTGATCTCAGCGGAACCGTTATAGAGCTTCGCCTCTTCAATCGCCGGGTCACGCAGGAAGCCCGTATCTCCCTCGAAGGTCATCTGCACCCGGTTGCGCGGATAGCGCGACTTCACCTCACGCATGGTTCCGCTCAGCACCGGCCTGCCACGTGAGATCAGACAAATGGCATCGCACATCTTTTCGACCTGGTCCATGCGGTGCGTCGAGAACAGGATCGCCCGGCCTTCCCTGCGGAGGTCCAACATCGTCTCGATCAGCAGAGTCGCATTCACAGGATCCAAACCGCTAAACGGCTCATCCATGATGATCAGCTCCGGCTCATGCAGCAGCGTTGCGATGAACTGGATCTTCTGCTGCATGCCCTTGGAGAGCTCTTCCGTCTTTTTGGGAATCGCCTCGGTAATCTGCAGCCGCTCGCACCACTCGTGGCTTCGCTTCAGCGCCGTCGCCTCATCCAATCCGCGCAGCTGTCCAAGAAAGACGAGCTGGTCGATGACCTTCATCTTCTTGTAGAGTCCGCGTTCCTCGGGCAGATACGCGACTCGCTTCAGAACGTCGCGCTTGAACGGCTCGCCGAAAAGCCGGACAACGCCAGAGTCCGGCATCGTAATCCCTACCATCATGCGGATGGTGCTGGTCTTCCCCGAGCCGTTTGGCCCTAACAGGCCAAACATGGTTCCGGGTTCGATGGAGAAGGAGAGGTCCTCGACTGCGACCTTTTTGTCATAAACCTTACGAACGTGTTCGAGTTGAACAATAGACATGATGTTCCTAAGGGAAGTTTACTAGTTGGCTGATTTCGAGGCCGCAAACTGTATCGTTTGCGCTTTCCTCAGGACCAGCGGCGGGCACGCAGGATAAACGGCAGCCGGCAACCTACAATGCGATAAGACCTGATGTCCCCGGTGATGAAGACCCAGCCCGCCAGCCCACGAACCAGCCAGCCCCCGCGTGAAGCCCAGACATTCGCCACGGACGTGAAGTTCGTCAAGGGTGTGGGCGAGCGCATCGCCACAGCTCTGAGAGAGCGCGGGGTGCAGACGGTCGAGGACCTGCTCTACCATCTTCCTTTCCGCTATGAAGACCGCTTGCATCCGCGGCATCTCCGTGAGCTCAAGCCGGGGGAGATGGCCTCTGTCATCGGTGAGGTCCGCGGCGCCGCACTCCTTCGCACCAAGAAGATGCCCATCTTCGAGGTTACGGTCGGCCAGGGCCTCGACACAGTCAAATGCCTGTGGTTCCGCGGGACCTATCTGCAAGGGAAGTTCAAGGCCGGCCAGATGGTCGCGCTCTATGGGAAGGTCGAGGCCTCCAGCAGCCGCGCGGGCGCCTTCAAGATGATCCAGCCGCAGTTCGAATTCCTGCCGGACGCCTCTGCCACCGGCGAAGACGCCGAGTTCGCCGGTCTTGAGGTCGGGCGCATCGTCCCCGTCTATGAGTCGCTCGGCGGCACCACGGCCTGGGGCGCCAAACTTGGCAGCAAGTGGCTGCGCCGGGTGCTGTGGGATCTGCTCGCCGAGGTCAAAGATGCGCCGGAAACTCTGCCACTTGCCCTGCGCGAACGGCTCAAGCTTCCGGGACGTATGGAAGCTCTGCGCGAGGTCCACTTCCCCAGCGAAGGCACCCGTCTGGAAGACCTCACCTATGCCCGCACACCGGCACTCCGCCGCCTTGTCTTTGAAGAGCTCTTCTATCTGGAACTCGGCCTTGAACTCAAACGCCGGCGGATGCGTGAGCGTGAAGGCATCGCCTTCCAGACCGGCACCGACGTTCGCGAGGCGTTGAAACAGATTCTCCCCTTCCACCCCACGACCGCGCAGAAGCGAGTTCTAGGCGAGATCGTCGCCGATATGCAACATCCGCAGCCCATGCGCCGTTTGCTGCAGGGTGACGTCGGCAGCGGCAAAACCATCGTTGCCCTGGAAGCCGCCATTGTTGCCATGGAAAACGGCTACCAGGCCGCTCTAATGGCTCCAACCGAAATTCTGGCGACGCAGCACTATCTCTCCGCCCGCAAAGTCCTCCAGAAGGCCACCAAAGAAGACGGCAATCGCCGCTACCGCATCACCCTGCTCACCGGCTCGCTTGAGCCTGCGGAGAAAAAAGCGGCGCGCGGCAAGATCTATCGCGGCGAAACCGACCTGGTGATCGGTACCCATGCGCTGCTTGAAGAAAAGGTCGACTTCGACCGGCTCGGCCTCATCGTCGTCGACGAACAGCATCGTTTCGGCGTTCAGCAGCGTTTCCGCCTGATGAAGAAGCCCGGCGCGGCCGAGCCCGATGTCCTGGTCATGACCGCGACCCCGATCCCACGTACGCTCGCTCTTACCATGTATGGCGATCTCGACGTCTCCATCCTTGATGAGCTGCCTCCGGGCCGCACGCCCATCGTCACCCGTCGCGTAGAAGAACAGCGTTCGGCGGAGGTATGGGACTTCGTCCGGAAACAGGTCCAGGCTGGCCGCCAGGCGTATGTCGTGTACCCATTGATTGAAGGAACGAACGACGACCAGCCGGAACTGGATTTCGCGCACGATCAGCCCCCGGAAGAAGAGGCTGCTCCGAAGAAAGGCTCACGGAAAAAGCCCGGCGATCTCTTCAAGGCCAAGCTTAAGTCCGCGACGCAGATGTACGAAGAACTCAGTGCCGGGCCGTTGCGCGGTTTGCGTCTTGGACTGCTGCATGGCCGCCTCGATGCCGCTGAGAAAGAGATCGTCATGGCCCGCTTCCAGCGCGGCGAGATCGACGTTTTGCTCTCCACCACGGTGATCGAAGTCGGCGTCGATGTTCCCAATGCCACCGTCATGGTCATCGAACATGCGGAGCGCTTCGGACTCGCCCAGATGCATCAACTGCGCGGCCGCGTCGGCCGCGGCTCCGCGAAGAGCTATTGCATTCTGCTGACCGGATCGACGGTCTCGACCGAGGCCAACCAGCGGCTGGACGCCATGGTGCGCTCGCAGAACGGTTTTGAGCTCGCCGAGATCGACCTGGAGCAGCGCGGCCCCGGCGAGTTCTTCGGTACCCGCCAGTCCGGCCTGCCCGCATTCCGCGTCGCCAGCCTGTTGCGCGACCGCGAAACCCTGGAGCTGGCCAAGCGCGAAGCAGCAAGCTTCGCCGTCAATGCGGAAGCTACGGAAGAAGAGAAAGAGACCGTCCGCACCCAGTTGAAACAGCACTGGCAACGCCACTATGGGTTGGTGGAAGCGTAAAAGCAGTTGCTGGTTGCTAGTTCCTGGTTGCTAGTTGGCCTGGTGCTACATAGGTTGCCATGTGCTTGATGGCCTTTCCTAGCAACTAGGAACCAGCAACTAGCAACTCGGCCGTCAGGCCGTCGCCGGATACATCTCGGTCCGCTGCTGTTGCGGCGCGAGCGGTGTCATCTGCACGACGTGTTTCTTCGGTCCACGCTTGCGGGCGACCAAAATGCGCACGCGATCCAGCAGCTCCGATGCCGAGTTCGCTCCCTTGGGCAGAAATGCATCGGCGGCTTCGTTGCGATCGGCGCTGGTGATTGTTCCTGACACCATCAGCGAGGGCAGCGCGGGATGAATCTCCTTGGCGCGACGGATGAGTGAGTTTCCATCCATCTGCGGCATGGTCAGGTCGGTCAGCAGCAGATCTACCGAACCCGGCAAGGCCTGGGTCAGCATCTCCAATGCGTGATGGGGCGATTGGGTATCGAGTACACGGTAACCACGGGTCTCCAGAAGGAACTTCCGCACGGAAAGGGACTGTTCATTGTCGTCGACGCAAAGGATGGTTTTTTTGGGGCGCATTTTTTAACTGTTTCCTTCGTCTTGCTCTGCGAACGAGCTGCTCTGGCGCTGGGGCAGCGCGGGTTGGTGCGGTAGATTCCGCGGCGGGTATGCACTTGGACTCAGGGAAAGGCAAGACTCTCCCGCTGCTTCCGCACAGGGCGAAAACAGTGACGTACCGTAGGCATACCCGGCCGCGGAGAGAGGGGGATGCAGGCGAAAGCAGGTTGCCCTTCACCGTCGTCCGTAAGGTGGAAACGCTTGTGCCGCCGTCGCAGCCGCGTACCGCGGCTGCATGTGCTGGTGTGCGTTCGGGCCCCCAGGGATCGGCGCTGCGGCCTGCGCAGTGCCCCTCTCAGCTTCAGTTGTTTGTCAGATCAGAAACCCTGTGCGTCGGGGTGTTCCGAACCACGAACGCTTGGCAAGAGTACGAAGCTCTAAGGTGCGGCGCAATGGCGAAAGTAGAGCGAACATTCGCGGCCTTTCCACTTGCGGTTCCACCGCAAGTGGTGGAACCACCGCAGCTATTGGAGATTTCTACGATGTTGCATGTTGAAATGTGGCTTAAATTGACAGGAAAAACTGTCCTTTTGCAGCAGGAATGGTGCGGCCTGCAACATGAATTTCACACACCTTTCCGTCACGGACCTCTCCACGAAGAAGTAACCGGCTCGGCCGCCGCATCTCCACCCCCTGCTCCATGACGATGCCGGCGCCGGAAGCGACCACTCCGTGACGCACCAGGTAACTGATGGCGCATCCTGCTGCAGATCCGGTAGCCGGATCTTCCCCGTTGTAAAACTGCATGCGGGCATGCCAGTCTGCGTCCCCGTTTTCCACAGGAGCGATGCAGTAGAAGAACTTCGCGTCCGACGACGCCAGGTACTGCTGTGCCACCAGCTGGTTCACAGCGAGCCTTCCTGCCACCTCAACCGACCGTAGAGGGACGATGCAGAAGGCCATTCCGGTGCTCGCCGTCTGCGGCTCCAGCTCCGGGTGCAGATCGTCTACGGTAAGCCCCAGGGTGGCCGCGATGGCCTCCCGTGCGTGCATCTGACCGAACTCAGGGTCACGCTGCCTCATCTCCCCAAAGACACCCGCCTCGCCCTCCACAGGCGCCGTAAAGCGCACCGGAATCGGTCCGACCGGGAGATCCAACGTGATGGTCTCCTGTCCACGCAGGACGGGATGGTTCCGATAGATCCAGCTCGCTGTGCCCAGCGTCGGATGTCCGGCAAAACGCAGCTCTTCCTGGGTCGTAAAGATCCGGACCAGCACACCCCGCTCGTGCTCGATCGCTTCGTCCCGGGGCACGATGAATGTCGTTTCGGAGAGGTTGGTCTCCCGCGCCAGCCGCTGCATCTGCTCGGTCGTCAGACCACGGGCGTCGGTAAAGATCGCCAGTTGATTCCCCTCCAGCGCCGTCTCCGCAAAGACGTCGACCTGCTCCCACTCCAGTGCCTGCATACCGCTACCCCTCTCGCTCATACGCTC
>NZ_JBFRCY010000063.1:0-15949 GCF_052113305.1 Terriglobus sp. YAF25 | reverse complement strand
GGCCATCTATGGGTACTGCGAACCCTGAAGCTCGCAGCAGTTGTGATCCTGTTCCTGCTCGGCGCCGTGCCGATGCATGCTCAATTGACTACGGCGGATATTCTGGGAACGGTCACGGAACCAACCGGCGCTGTGGTGGCGAACGCACGTGTGGAGCTGAGGAACATTGCCACCAACGTCACCCGCGTTGTGACCACGGACGAGAGCGGCAACTATACCTTCCCTCTTCTGCAGCCGGGACACTACAGTATCAAGGTCACCGTACAAGGCTTCAAGGCTTTCAACACTCCGGACCTTGCCGTTGAAGCCGGAGACCGCGCCCGCAACGACGCGCACCTGCAACTGGGCGACGTCAATGAGACAGTAAACATCGAAGCGCAGACGCCTCTGCTGCAGAGCGAGAGCGCCACTGTCAGTTCAACGGTGACAGCGCAGAGCGTGCAGGATCTGCCCTTGAATGGCCGCAACTATGTCCAGCTTATCCAGATTGTTCCCGGAGCGAATGAGGGACCAGGAAACGGTCTGACCAGCGGAGGACGTCCGGACGATCGCCGGCAGTCAAGCTCTTTCTCGGTCAACGGACAGGACGACACCCTTAACAACTTCATCATTGACGGCTTCGATAACAACGAACGCATCATCGGCACCAGCGGCGTTCGCCCCAATGTCGAAGGCATCCAGGAGATCAGCGTTCAGACGAACAGCTACGCTCCCGAGGCTGGACGCACCGCCGGCGGTGTTGTGAACATCGTGACCCGTAGCGGCTCGAACCAGTTCCATGGAAGCGCGTACGAGTACTTCCGCAACGATATCTTCGACGCACGGCAGGTGCTGCAAACCTCGGGCAGTAAGCCCGAACTGCGGCAGAACCAGTTCGGCGGCTCCATTGGAGGGCCGATCTGGAGGGATCGCACCTTCTTCTTCGGCGACTACGAGGGCTTCCGCCAGGTGACAGGCGTGACCTACCAGAGCAACGTGCCGACGCTGGATGAGTACAACAATATCAACAGCATCGGCGGGGGATCACCGCAGGCGCTGGTGGCGGCAGGCAACGGCACCGCGGGTCTTTCTATCAATCCCATCGCACTGAACTACCTGAAGCTCTTCCCCGCCCCGACCAACTCCAGCCTGACGAATAACTACGTCATCAGCCCGAGCAAGACGCAGTACAGCCAGGTCTTCGACGTTCGTATCGACCACCGTTTTAACGCGGGCAACCTGTTCTACGGCCGCTACACCTACAACCATGTCGATTCGACAATTCCGCCGGCGCTCGGCGTCGTGAATGGTCTTGAGATTTCTGGAGGCCGTTACATCTTTGCCGGCCCGGCGAAGAACGGAGCGCAGCAATACGCCTTCGACTACACCCACATCTTCACGCAGAATCTACTCATCGATCTAAAGGCCGGCTTCACGCGCATCAACAACCTGTCACTGCCACTGAACTACGGCAAGAATGCGGATACCACGGTGGGCTTCGGCTCAAACATGAACTTTACGCAGAATGCGAGTGTACTGACACCGATCAGCTTTGGTCCATTCAGCGACATCGGCGATGGCGCATACGTGCCGCTGCAGGACATCGACAAYACCTTCCAATATGCCGCGAACGTCAACTGGAACAAGGGAAATCACAACGTCAAGTTCGGTGCTAGCTTTATCCGCAGACAGGCACGCAACCTGCAAAGCGCCTTTCCTGCCGGCCAGTACGGCTTTGGCCTGAACACAGACAACTGCGTTCCCGGCACCGGATACAACACCGCAACCGGAGCCTGCAACGCGACAGCCTCCGCGAAGCAGCGGCAGGACAACAACCTGGCGAGCTCTCTCGTGGGCGCGTTTTCTTCATCAAGCCGCAATTACAACCTGAACACACCGGACTATCGGACCTACGAGCCAAACTTCTTCGTGCAGGACTCCTGGAAGCTGACCCCAAAACTAACCTTGCTGTACGGCGTGCGCTATGACGTGTTTACGCCATTCACGGAAGCGCATGGCAGCATCTCGAACTTCGATTTCAATCAGGCGCTGTCGCTGAACAGCAGCAACATCGGGCAGGCGCTGAAGGTCGCAAACCAAAACGGTGTGGACGGACATGCCGGCATCAGCACCGACTACAGCAACCTGGCTCCACGAGTTGGTTTCTCCTGGTCACTGGCGCCCCAGACAGTACTGCGTGGCGGCTATGGCCTGAGCTTCTTCCCCGGCAACTACACCTCCAACGCCGACCTGAAGAATGCGCCATTCGTCTCGGTCTATTCCCCCAACTGCATCTCGAGCGTCGCCTTCCAGATCCAGACGACACGAAATGGAGCTCCGGCAAGCGCCAGCAACCCGGACTGTGCCACCATCTCGGGCGCCAACACCAGCTTCAGCCAGGGCCTGCCGCTGCCGCAGCCACAGACGATCAACAGCACCGGTTTGAGCTTCGTCGCCGAGTCTCCAAACTTCCGGTCGGCGATGATTCAGCAGTTCAACCTGCAGGTGCAGCAGCAGTTCAGCTCCAATGTACTGACCATCGGCTATGTGGGCAACGTCGCTCAACATCTGCCGCAGACCATCAACGACATCAACGTGCCGAGACCAGCCAACAGCGTCAGCGGTGGAGCCTCCAGCGCGCGCCCACTCAGCGGCGTCCTGCCAAACCTCGCAGGCGTCAACTGGCTGGTAAGCGAAGGTATTTCCAACTACAACGCATTGCAGACCAGCTTCCAGCGGCGCTTTGTGAAAGGACTGGCCTTCGACGCAAATTACACCTGGGCAAAGGGCCTGAGCGATGTAACCGGCTTCAGCCAGGAAGGCGCACAGGGAGCCTACAACGCCGATCCGACACGCATCCGGCAGATCGACTACGGCATCGCGGAGAACAACATTCAGAACCGTTTTGCTCTCTCGTTGAACTATCAGTTCGCGGCCGGCCACACCTTCAGTAACTCGTTGGAGCGGTTAACGCTGGGCGGATGGCAGATGAATACCATCACCATCTGGCAGACGGGCAAACCGTTCTCCATTCTGAATGACAGTGCCGCCGGCGGCTATGGCAATCGCGCTACGCCCATCAACAATGGTGGAGGCGATCGTCCGAACCAGGTCGGTGATCCGCATGCCGTTGAGCGGAGCTTCCAGCACTGGTTCAATACGGCAGCATTCGCACCCCAGACACTCGGCACCATCGGTACGGCACAACGAAACTCACTGTCCGGTCCGAACTTCCGGCACGTGGATCTGTCACTGTTCAAGGACTTCTTCCTGACGGAGCGCGCGAAGGTACAGTTCCGTGCCGAAGCCTTCAACATCTCCAACACACCGAGCTGGATCATCGGCCAGGGCAGCGGCAACGTGAAGATGGGAAACTCCGCCTTTGGCACAGTGACCGCAACCGACTCGAACTACACACCCCGGCTGTACCAGTTCGCTCTCAAACTTAACTTCTAACGTTGCAGTGCCTCATGCTGCCTCCAGCCGGGCTGTTCTTATGCAGCCCGGCTTTCTTCTGCGGGCACTATTCCAACTGCGATGAAAGTCCTTCGGGCATGCATCAGGCCAGAGACTCTTCAGTCTCTGGCCTGATGTTCCTAAGCCGTCATGCCCGGATCGAGAAGACGACCTTGCCAATTCCATCAAGTTCGCGCTTCTCCCACAGCGTGGCCGGCGACCAGAGCGTCTCGATGGCAGCGATCTGCGGCTTGACCTTCCCGCCGATGACCAGCTTTGCGAAGGTATTTAGCCCTTCGGTCGTCACGTGAGTCTCAACGAATGCGGCTTCAATTCCAAGACGTGCCGCCTCCTCTGCGATCGGCGGTCGATTCGCCGTCACTGCGACGCCACCGGGCTTCACAAGTGCGTAGGAAGGCTCGACAGTGTCTCCTCCTATCAGATTGAGGACAGCGTCAACCTGCTGGGTCTCTTCCAACCGCTGCTGTGCAAGGTCGATGACGCGCTCCGCTCCCAGTTGTTGAAGAGCAGCGGCCTTGCTTTGGCGGGCTGTGGCGAGGACATGAACGCCGGCGTTTCGCGCCAGTTGTACCGCCAGCGATCCCACTCCACCCGATGCCCCCAGGATCAGCAACGTTTGTCCCGCCTTGACCTTCGAGAGTTCCAGCATCTGCATCGCGGTTTGGCCGACCACCGCGATTCCGGCTGCTTCCTCGGCGGGAATGGCTGCCGGTCTGTGGGCCAGACTGGTAGCCGTGACGACCACAAACTCGGCGTACGCACCAGCCTCCCTTGTATAGCCAAACACCTCATCGCCCACTTTGAAGCTTGTGACGCCTTCACCGATCGCAGCCACCCGGCCTGCAACATCGCCACCCGGCGTCCATGGAAACTGCAATGGAAAGACCTGGCGCAAGAAGCCGAGACCGCGCCCGGGATCTACCCCATTCATGCTGGTGAAGTGATTCTCTACCAACACTTGTCCGGGGCCGGCAGTTGGGACAGGTACTTCATCCAGGTGCAGAGCTGCCCCATAGTCGTTGATGCGCAGTGCCTTCATATACATCTCCCTTCGAATGGCGGCGCCAGAATCGCGGTCGCCTCGATAGAAGAGATTCTTTGCCATGAGGAGACGAGTCAACAGATACTGGAAAACAGAATTCCAATTCTGGAACAAATCAAGAAGGCGCCTGCGATTTTCTACGGGAACTCAGATCATTCTTCTTCACCACCCACGTCGTCATGCATCGCTGCCGCTGCACCACGGTCGTCTTCAGTGGATCCACCAGCTCCCCATCCAGACCGCGCGTTAGTTCCATCAACAGCGCTTCATCTACCAGCAGCCACTCCACCCCATGCGACATCCTGAACCGCCGCCCTCTCACCGCCTCGAACGCTATCCCCTGCACCGCTCCAATCGTCGACGCCAGCCGGCAGAACAGCATTCCACCCGGCCGCAGCACCCGCCACAGCCCTCGCACCATCGCCTCCAGTTGCGCCTCATCCTGCGCAAAGTGCAGCACTGAGTTGCACACCACCACGTCCGCAAACTCATCCGCGAACGGCATCGCCTCTACAGCCGCCACCTGGAAGTTCTCCGCCGGCAGCTTCGGCGCCAGCTCACTTGTCATCTGCCGCACCGCCGCCACAGCTTCGGCGCTTATATCCACGCCGAACACTTCATACCCTTCACGCAGCAGATACCGGATATTCCGGCCGCCGCCGCACCCCGCGTCCAGCACCCGCATGCCCGGCGAAATATTCCCGCGCAATATCTGGTCGAACAGATAGATATCAATCTGTCCAAACTGCTCCTGTAGAGTCATCCGCACCCTCTTCACCCGCCGGGGGAGCACTTCACCCCGCTACTTCATCGTAGCTGGGTGAAGTCCTGGGATGGATGATCTGCTAGAGCATCATCCCTGTTTCTGGGTAGCCCGAAAGAGGAGTGCAGCGGCGTTTTCATTGCGGAAAACGCCCATAGATGCGGAAGCCCTATCCACACCTACAGGAAAAATGCTCTATCGGTTCGCGCGCGCGGCCTCAATTGCGGCAATGTCGATCTTTCGCATCGTCATCATTGCGCTCATCGCACGCTTCGCCGCAGCGCGATCTGGGTCCGCCATCGCCGCCAGCAGGGCGCGTGGCGTAATCTGCCATGAAAAACCCCAACGGTCCTTACACCAGCCGCACATGCTCTCCTGGCCGCCGTTGCTTACGACGGCGTTCCACAGCCGGTCCGTTTCAGCCTGGTCGTCGGTAAGAATCACAAAGCTGACCGCCTCGTTCGGGACAAAGTTCGGGCCGCCGTTCAGCCCCATGAACTTGCGGCCGCACACGGTGAACTCAACGACGAGCTCCTGTCCCTCCGGACCGGATGGCGTATCGATGGGGGAGGTGCTTGTTTTCCCGACGGAGCTATCGGGAAAGGTGGCGGCATAGAATTTCGCTGCTTCCCGTGCTTTCCCATGGTCGAACCACAGACAGGTGATCATCTTCTCGGACATGTTGCTTTCTCCTCTTGGGTTGTCAGATCTCAACGCAGGTTCTGCAGCCGCTCTGCTGTGAGCGAAGAGCGGCCGCGCCCAACATGACTCGCGCCGCAGCTACGCTTTTGGTCCCTGCATCAACGCAAAGTGGCCATCCTGATCATCCAAAGCCTGCATGATGCGTGAACCTCCAGGTACGTCCATGGGAGGCATAAGGACCTTGCCCCCGGCGTCGATCACACGTTGTTGCGCCGCTTCAATGTCATCGACCAGGAAGTAATACTGCCAGTGCGGCGGAATCCCTTCGGGCATGCCCGGACCCTTACGAGCCATCATTCCGCCGGTGTAGAGGGGCTTGTCGATCCGGAAGGTCTGGTAGGTGCCCATCGGTCCCATGTCATGCGCATAGTCTTTTTGCCAGCCGTAGTGCTTCGAGTAGTAGTCGAAGGCCTTCGCCGGATCGTCGGTGAGCAGTTCGTGCCAGCCCACGTTTCCCACTGCCATTTGATCCAGACGAGGTGGCGCCTCTTTCTTACCTGGTTCGAAGAGCAGGTATTTTACCTGCTGAGGGTCAAGCACGACGGCAAAACGACCTATACCAGGGATCTCCTGGGCCGGCTTCATAATCGTGCCGCCATCGGCTGTAACAGCCTTAAGCTCTTCGTCGAGCTTTGTGGTGTGGATATGGCCCATCCACTGCGTAGGAAGCTCAGGAGCGCCGGCTCCAGCCCAGGTCATCATGCCGCCGACGTCTTTGCCGTCTTTGCCAAAGATCATGTACGTGAAGCCAGGCATACCGGCATCTTTGACGTCCCACCCGACTACCTTCTTGTAGAAGTTGACCGCCTTGCCCATATCGTTCGTGACAAGTTCGTACCAGATGAAACCGTCTGCCATTTCACACCCTTCCATCGGCGCTTTATCGCTTCAAAGTAAACACCGTCCACATACGCTACCACCGGAAAGTGAACACTGTCCACTTTCCACTCATTACACGGTACACTCTTCTTGAATACACCATGAAAAAGAACGTCTCTCTTGAGAAGCGCACAACCTTTCGCCACGGAGATCTGCGCAACGCATTGGTGGCTGCCGGGCTCGAGATGGCCCGCGCCGGAGGGCCCAATGCGGTCATTCTGCGGGAGGCGACCCGGCAGACGGGAGTCGCTCCGAATGCGGCTTACAGACATTTCGCCGGCCAGGCGGAGCTGCTGGATGCAGTACGGTCAGCATGCCTGTCGCGGGTCGCCGCGGCAATTGAAGACGAGATGAAGAAGCACAAAGCCGGACGCAATCCGCAGGCATTCGCGCGAAAGAGTCTGCACGCTGTGGGTATGGGCTATCTGGGGTTCGCGATGAGAGAGCCGGGAATGTTCCGCACAGCTTTCTCGGTACCGCCAGCGGTTCATTCTCCTGACCCAGCGAATACGGCGTCTTTGGGCTTGAACCCATTTCAGCTGCTCTCACTAGCCCTGGATCGCATGCAGGAGAGTGGCTTGCTCAACAGAAAAGATCGCAAGGGTGCGGAATATCTCGCGTGGTCGACAGTGCACGGTCTGGCGCTGCTGGCGCTTGAGGGACCGCTGCACAAGATGCCGCGGGAGATGGTGCTGGCGCTGGGAGAGAGACTAGTCGTCATGGTGGAGCGGGGACTCAGCTAGAGCATTTTCCCTGTAGGTGTAGGGCCTCGGCACATGGAGAGATGATGCATACCGTTCAACCATTCCGCACTGGGATTCCAGGAATCGAGGCGTTCGGCCTCGCCTCGACGAGGCGGTTTCCACGTYACTCGCACGACCAGTTCGGGATCGGCCTGATCGTATCAGGAGCTCATCGGTCGTGGAGCGGGTTCGGCTGGGTGGATGCCAGAGCAGGCGACCTCATTATGGTGAATCCCGGAGAGATGCACGATGGCAGTTCGTTGGACAGCAACGGCCGTCGTTGGCAGATGATCTATTTTGCCCCGGAGGTGATCTGCGAGCTGTTTGATGGCGACGTAGACGTGAGTGCCGCCGTTCTGCTGCCCCGAATCCGCGACTCGCGCCAGGCGATCCACTTTTCACGCCTGTTCGGTGCACTCACAGAGCGCTGCCCGGATCCAAGACACAGCGAAGAATGTCTTCTGCATACAGTCGCTCATGCTTTCAGGCATCACAGTACACAGCGCTCCTGGAAGCAGGTACTTCCACCCAGCATCGATAAGGTGAAGAGACAGATCGATTTGTCACCAGGGCTGCCGCACTCTCTTCAGGAGATGGCGATCCTGGCCAATACGAGTCGATTTCAATTCCTTCGAGCTTTTGCGTACGCAACGGGTGCAACACCTCATGCCTACATTCTTCAGCAGCGAGTGCGACTCGCGCGAAGACTGATTGCAAGCGGAAAAGAACTGGTTCAAGTGAGCTGTGAAGCAGGATTCGCGGATCAGAGCCATATGACCCGTGCCTTTGTGCGGCAATTAGGTGTCACCCCCGCTCGTTATCGGGCAGCCGTTTGCCCGAACCTGTCTCACGCAATTTCGTTCAAGACGCGATTCGGGCAATGACCTGATGATGAGGCATGATCCGACGCTGTGAAGAAGCCGACTTCGACCAGATCTGGGCCGTCATCAACGATGGCGCCGAAGCCTACCGCGGCATCATCCCCGAAGACCGCTGGCACGAACCGTACATGACGCGAGAAAAGCTCCGGGACGAACTCGCGAATGGAGTGACGTTCTGGGGATACGAACAGAACGGGGCACTTCAAGCCGTAATGGGGATGCAAGACGCGCAGGATGTCACCCTGATTCGGCATGCGTACGTTCGGACCAGAATGCGGCGCTGTGGCATCGGGGGCCTCTTGTTAGATCACTTGAAAGCGTCGACTCAGCGCCCTCTACTCGTCGGCACCTGGGCAGACGCTGCCTGGGCGATTCGCTTTTATGAGAAACATGGGTTTCGGGTCGTCGAAGCAGACAAGAAGGATCAGTTGTTGCGGAAATATTGGGACGTCCCCGCACGTCAGATCGAAACCTCTGTTGTCTTGTGTCAATGACTGCTAATAGCAACGTGGGACCTGAACAGATTTCGCGGTCCTAAAGAGCATTTTCCCTATTCGCAAATGGAAAGCACCGCACATGGAGCAGCCATAATCATGCGGAATCCTGTACGCGGAGCCATGTGAGTGGTCATTCCGCGGCCTTTGTGAACGCCGATCAGCAGGAGGTCCGCATGAACCAGCTTCAGGTGACGCTCTACCGCTCGGGAGGGATCATCGCCTTCCAGCGTCTTGAAATCCACTCGCCTCTCCAGGATGTCGGCAGGGAGGACACCGAGCAGGCTGTTGCGGACGGAGACCTCCCAACCGACTGACGCCGGTGCGTGCGCCTGGTCTTCCCTGACATGCACCACTGAGAGCCGCGTGTCTCCGGCCATCAAGAGAGGCAGGATTCGAAGAACGCCAAGTGAGCGCGCGCTCAGATCGGTGGCATAAACCAGGGTTTGGATCTTACGGCGGCTATAGTCCTTGACGTGTGGCCCAACCGCGACCACTGGCAGAACGGCGTGGCGCAGAACTTCCTCCGCGGTAGACCCTACGAGAAATCGCTCCACTCCGTCGCGTGAATGCGTCCCCATCACAATGAGGGACGCGCCCTCGGAGACGGCGGTGTTGATGATCTGACCAGGGATATCTCCAACGCTATCGACTACAGAAAGGCGGATGCCGGTACCGGTCGCAAGCACCTTCGCCTTTGCCGCCATCAGCCGCCGCCTGCTTCGAGAACGCAGATCCGAAATCATCCAGCCGGCCGGGGCTGCGTAGCGGTGCGTTACACTAAGGCGTGGAAAAGACTCCCAAAAGTGGCGATACGCCCACTCCCGCGAACTGGACAAACCCTGAACGCTGGCTTGCCGCGATTGTCGACTCGTCCGATGCGGCGATTATGGGTGAATCTCTGGATGGCACTCTTACCAGCTGGAACCGTGCCGCGACAGAGATGTTCGGATACTCAGCCGAAGAGGCGATCGGTAAACCAGTCCTCTTTCTTGCATGGCCCGGCGAAGCAGAGGCGATGAATGAGTTGCTCGGTATCGTGCGGGACGGGGAGCGTATCGATGGATACGAGACAGCGCGGAGACATAAAGACGGCTCACAGGTCTTTGTCTCCCTCAGCATGTTCCCCGTTGAGGATGCTGACGGGAAGATCGTAGGCATCGCCGAGATTGCCAGGAATATTACCGACCGCAGACTGGCCGAGGAGCAGATTGCTCGCTCCCATGCGGAGGTGCTTGCCGAGCGTAAGTTCCGGGAGATGATCGAAGAGGCGCCTGACGCGATTCTCGAAGTGAATCAGGCCGGGCATATCGTGATCGCCAACAAGACATCCGAGACTCTTTTTGGCTACACACGCGAGCAGTTGCTTGGCCAACCGGTCGAGATCCTTGTGCCAATGCCGCATCAGAACAAYCACGCTGACAATGTTGCAAGGKTTGTGCGAAGCGGCAGGACCCGTCCTATGGGACAGGGGCTGGACCTGAATGCACGCCGTAAGGATGGGTCAGAGTTTCCCGTCGAGATCAGCCTGAGCCCGATCAGAAACGCACAGGAGGTTCTGATCGTAGTCGTCATCCGTGACGTGTCGGAACGGCGCAAGGCCGAGCAACAACTGCGGACCCTGCAGGAGGGTTACTTCAATGAACTGGTGGCGCGTCAGCATGAGGCAGAGCGCCTGAATCGTCTGAAGAGCGAGTTCATGGCAAGCGTAAGCCACGAGCTGCGGACTCCGCTACACACGATCATTGGGTTTACTGACCTTTTGAAAGAAGAGAGTAATGGAGCCCTGAATCCGAAACAGCTCCGGTTCGTAGAGCATATCCAGAGGGATTCGGAGCATCTGCTGGCTCTGATCAATGATGTGCTGGATCTTAGCCGGATTGAGGCCGGCGGACTCTCCCTTCGTACGGAAGAGATTGACATACCCAGCCTGCTGCAGCAGACGGTGGAGTCCGTGCGGGGCCAGGCAACGGAGAAGAGCATCGTTCTTCGCATCGAGAGCGAGGACGATTTATATGCCTCCGCCGACCTGACGCGGGTGCGCCAGGTACTCCTCAACCTTTTGAGCAACGCCATTAAGTTCACTCCGTCCGGCGGCTCGGTAACCGTCAAAGCAGCCGTCGACGAGGATTGGGTGCGGGTCGCAGTCCATGACACCGGAATCGGCATCGCGCCTGAGGAGCAGGAGTTGATCTTCGACAAGTTTTACCAGGCCGGTGTTACCACGGGCGGAGTGAAGGAAGGCACCGGCCTGGGACTGACCATCAGCCGTCAGATCGTCATGATGCATGGAGGACGCCTGGAAGTTACGAGCTCCAAAGGTGCGGGAAGCGAGTTTACCTTCACACTGCCCCGTTGGGCCCAGTAACGCTAGAGCATTTCTCCTGTTGCTGGGTAGCCCGGAAGGGGAGTGCAGCGGCGTTTTCATTGCGGAAAACGCCCACAGATACGGAATCCCTACACTACACCTACAGGAGAAATGCTCTAGGCCCTGTGATTCAGGTCACTGTGGCCGTTTCCTGGAAATCCTACTCTTAATGTTGATTCGGGCCTGTCAGGGCCCGATTGGGGTGAACCGGTTGAAGTGCCTAATTGCTGATGATGCTGACGGAGCAAGAGAGCTTCTTCGATACATCCTCGAAGGCCGAGGAGTAGAAGTCATCGAAGCCCGTGACGGGCAGGAGGCGATCGATCTTGCTCTTGAGCATATTCCCAGCTTCGTGATTCTCGACATCAGCATGCCGAAGATTGATGGATACGGTGTGGTGGCTGCGCTGCGGCGGATCCAGCATTTTTACAGGACGCCAATTCTTGCCCTTACTGCGGGGCTTGGAGAATCAGCTCCCGACGACCTCGCGAAGGCCGGTTTTACCGGTTGGCTTGCCAAACCAATCCGCCCCGCTGTTCTGCGGGAGGCGCTGGCTAATTTCAACTGCTGATCGCGGAGCCCGGGTTGAGCCCGTGCTTTTTCATCTTGTATCGCAGGGCGTCGCGCCCGATGCCCAATTTGCGAGCCGCCTCTGACTGGTTCCAATTACTCTCGCGCAATACGCGCTCCATGACAACGCGTTCCTGATTCTCAAGCACGGATGTGCCCGGCTCGGAAGCGCTGACGAGAACCTCACTGCAGGCGTCGATGATGCTTGCCGGCAGATCATCCACATCAATCGTCGTCTTGTCGGCCAGCATGCATGCCCGTCCGATGACATGTTCGAGCTCACGGACGTTCCCTGGCCAGGAGTACCGCTCCAGAATGCGGAGTGCTCGCTGCGAGATACCTTCGATCGGTTTCCCGAAGTCCTTCGCGAACTTCCGGAGAAAGATGACGGCCAACAAAGCAATATCTTCTTTGCGCACAGCGAGAGGCGGCAGGGTAAGCTCTACCATCGACAAACGATAGTAGAGATCCTCTCTGAATCTGCCTTCCTGCACCGCCTGCCGCAGGTTGCGGTGGGTTGCGGCGATGATACGGACATTCACGCGCTTCGGCGTCAGCGATCCTACCGGCATGACCTCCTGATTCTGGATCACGCGCAGCAACTTAGCCTGCGTGTTGAGCGGCATGTCGCCGATCTCATCCAGAAAGAGCGTGCCGCCGTCGGCCAATTGAAAGAGGCCCACCTTGTCGCGATCGGCGCCGGTGAAGGCTCCGCGGACGTGACCGAACAACTCGCTTTCGAATAAAGTTTCAACGACCGCCGAGCAGTTGAGCACAACAAACCTGCCCTTCACGCCACTGCGTTGATGCAGAGCCTGCGCAACCAGATCTTTGCCGGAGCCGGTCGGGCCCTGCAGAAGCAGCGACCGGAAATGTGGGGCGATCTTCTCCACCATCGCGAAGAGGCTCCACATGGCTTCGCTCTTTGCGACGAGTCCCTCGAAGCGGACATCGCTCTCATTGTCGCCGGCGCTGCCGGCAAGACGACGTTTTTCCGCGGCCTCCAGAAGGCGGCGGACACGCTCTCGCAGATCGGCGATTTTGACCGGCTTCTGCAGGTAGTCAGCTGCACCGCTGCGAATGGCCTCTACCGCTGTTTCCGTCGTGTAATGTGCCGTCATCAGCAGCACATCAATGGTCGGATCGATGTGCATCACCTGCCGCAGGACGTCCAGCCCGGTCATCCCCGGCATCACCAGATCCGTAATGACCATGCGGGGGCGAAGCGAGTCAGCGCCGGGAGCAGATTTTTACGAGATCGAGGAGTGAGGAGTGAACTGTAGCTGGCCTACTGGAACGACGAGTGACGAAGAGATCGGGAATCGGGGTCCCCAGTCAGCTTTGCTGGCTGGGGTGAAGAAAATCTGCCCCGGCCCTTCGGGTTGCGGCGCAACGCTGGAGCATTTTTCCTGTGGGTGTCAAGTAGGGCTTCCGCATCTATGGGCGTTTTCCGCAATGCAAACGCCACTGCACGATACTGCCGGGATACCTAGCAACAGGGAAAATGCTCTGACGACAGGAGTTTGATGACACGCCCTAACACCTGCGTCAAATGACGCAGCCTGGGTGGGAAGACTCAGCCCCAAATGGCTGCGGGGACAGCCAAGTGTTTGAAATCACTATGAGCTGTGTTTGGCATCACGGTTGCCAGAAGGAAGTGTGAACCTGACACGAAGGAGCACGATATGTTGAATTGCCAGAACTGCCCCCATGCCGGAAAACATCCATTCTGTGAGCTCGGCTCCCAGGCGCGCGCCTTCCTGGAGGCAAATTCGACGACCGTGGAATATCCCCGGGGAGCTTTGCTTTTTCGTGAAGGAACATCCAGCGATTCTGTCTACATCCTCTGCTCCGGCCGCGTGAAGATTGCGGCGAGCTCCGCTGAAGGCAAGACGGCAATCCTCCGCATCGCCGCCGCTGGTGACGTTGTCGGGCTCGGCGCAGCGCTCAATGGCACTGTTTATGAAGCGAGTGCAGAGGCAGTTGAACCCTGCAAGATCAGAATTCTGCAGACCCGGCTGCTGATGCAACTGCTCACACAGTTCAGCGATGCGTCGATGGCTGCCAGCAGTATGCTTGCCCAGCACTATCAAGCCGCATTCCAGGAGATTCGGCGGATCGCTCTGCCTGACAGCCCCGCAGGCCGTGTTGCACGGCTTATTCTTGACTGGTCTGAGAATGGACAGGCCTTGCCTGCTTCCACCATCACGATGCCTTTGACTCATGAAGAGGTGGCTTCCATGACCGCTACGACACGGGAGACGGTCACCCGTACCCTCAGCCGTTTCCGCAAAGAAAAGCTGATAGCGATCAAAGGAATTTCGCTTACGATTCTGGAACCTGCCCAGCTTCGGCAACTCTGCGCATGCTGACGGAAAGATAGCAAAAAAAGAGCGTTTTCCCTGTTGCTGGGTATCCCGAAAGAGGCGTGCGGCGGCGTTTTCATTGCGGAAAACGCCCATGGATGTGGAGGCTCTACATTACATCTACAGGGAAAATGCTCCATCCCGCTCGCCGCGATCTCAGCTGGAGAAAGGACCCGCGAGCGGGATGTTTTAGATTTTCAACGGCCTTTGTGGTGGCCATGAGCGGCCGGCTGGCTCTTTTCAAGGTGTAGCCGATCGCCGGTTGGGCGGGAGTTCCAGATCCTCCGCGATATTTCTACGGTATTCGATACATTTTCCCGTGAGTGCCGGCTTTCAGCAGGCGGCCGGGAAGTTCTGTTGTGCGCTGGAACCGGCTGCCAGTACCAGGGCGTCTGCTGTGATGGCATGTTCTCCGGCAACACGTATTCCGATATTTCATTGCGAGGCTGTACCTGTTCCCCGCTAGGACGCCAGCACTGAACGACGTACTTCGGCGTGCAGGCACTGCAGAACCAGATCATTCTTTTTGTCATCCGCTCTTCTTGGGCCGTATCGACAATTTGTAGCGTGCCAGACCGCAGGAACTTCTCCTGAGCGTCACATCCCGGAATCGCGCATTTCAGCATGGTCTCCTCCTCTCCATGAGAGAGTTACAGCAGTTGCCGGCAGCGGCAGTGATGGAGGTCACAGACCTCGATGGAGGTCACAGACCTCGATGGAGGTCACAGACCTCGATGGAGGTCACAGTTCTTACGCCGGAGCGCGTTCTCCCAGACGGCCATTGACGACAAGAACCGGGCACACCGCGTCATGAATCAGCTTGCTCAATGTGCGCCAGGCTGCGTGATCTCCGAAGGCGCCGTTATGCCGACATCCAGTTAAGATGAGTTCGGTGCCGCCCAGGTTTGCCGCGCGAAGAATGCGCGGCGCCGGAAGGCCATGATCCACTTGCACGTGTGCCTTGAAGTACATAGCGGCATCGCGAGGCAGAAGATGCCTCAAACGTTCTTCCAAATCTTTGCGTAGCTCCCGCTGAGGCGGCCCGACACGATTCACCACATGCATCACCGTAAGCGTCGCCTGCATCGTCTTCGCCAAAGCGGCGGCATACTGTGCGGCTCGCAACGAACCGAGCTCAAGATCCGCTGCGAACAGGATCGATTGCAGTGAATCGACTCGCTTGGCGTTGGGACCCACAATCAACACCGGGCATGGCGCCCGGCGAATGAGAGATTCCGCTGAGGAGCCGAACAGCAGCTTATCCAGCCCCTGCGCTCCCCGCGAGCCTGCGACCACCAGATCGATATGATGCGACCGCACCATCTGTTCGACCTGCAGATCCAGCGACCCTTCTTCGACACGCGTCATACAYGGAATGCGGGCGAAATCGGGAATCGACTCGACCTCCCGCGCCATCGCCGTCTGGGCCGCGGCCATAGCCGCCTGCCGTACTTCCATTCCGAGGACATCGCCATACCGCACATCCATGGGAGGCAATGCATGGAGCACAAAAATCTCCCCGGCGAACAGCATGGCCAACCGCACGGCATCCGCCAGGGCCATATGCGCCTGTGCCGAAAAGTCAGTCGTCACGAGTATTCGGCGGAATGAGACGGGTGTCGTCTCCATGTGGGCTGGGTCGAGGATCGTAGTTGCCATGGCAGAGGAACCTCCTGCCCTTATGG
>NZ_JBFRCY010000062.1:0-10115 GCF_052113305.1 Terriglobus sp. YAF25 | reverse complement strand
ATCATGAATATCCCATCCGCAAAGCCTGGGGGAATGTTCAGCGCACTGGAAGTTGTGGCTGGGCTGGAATTTTCTGTTGCGTTCTGGGCAGCAGGCCTTTGAGTACTTTCGGTCATGACAAAACTCCTCTGTTACGTCACGGTTGGCTTGGGTAGCGGATGCAGGAAGAAAGAAGGTGACCGTATAGGCGACGGTATCTGGGGGTACTCTCCTCAAGAACTCAGGATCGGCAAGACACTCTCGCAGACACCCTGTATCATTTGCAATTGTCCGTAAATGGATCCGTTCGATTCGGGCAGCAGACTGTTGCACATGTCCTGGATCGCGGTGAATCCTTGCTTAGGGCTTGATGCACTCGGATTTAGAATCGCAATGCAGACAGACAGGATCGCTTGGATCTGCCCCCTAACGTCTTCGCTGGATGCGAGCAGCAGATTTACGCCACAGATGCCCTGAATCGTACTGAACCCTGGCGCAGTGGCTGGTGGGTCAGTTGCCATGATCTGAGAGATTTCGTGGCAATACGTCTTGATTCCATCCAGATAAGCCGGAACTTCGATTCCTTCGTAGCTGAACTTGGTTAGGCTGTCGTAGAGACTCTGAATCATGGCGAGTCCATCCGGAAGGCTTGGCGTGCCGATCGAACCAGCAAGAGCGGCATCGAGTGTGTTCTTGGGGGTGGGAATGTTTTCGGTCATAACGGATCTCCACAGTTGCGTTATTCAATGGATTGGGTAGGAAGCAGAAGGGGGAAGACGAATTGACTGCAATCGTATCCGGGTGTAGCCCGGATTGGTCTGACGAGACTGCTCTCCTTATAAAGCACCGTGGCTTCAGACGTCCAACGGTTCACCCCGGCAATAAGCCCCACGCATCTTTCGAATGCTCCTGAGAGTCGTTCGTAATCTCGTATAGCAGAGGGCGCGCTGCGCGATACCCAACTGAACGCCGGTGGTGCACCAGGGCAAGAGAAAGCGTTAGAGTAGCAAATTTCTCCGCTGCGCTTCACCCCGGTCGCTTCGAAATGACAAAAGGCAAAGAGGGCCGTTCGAGCTTCGCTCGAATGTCCCTCTCACGCGCCACGTGAATGGGGCACCCGGTGTGTGGGTTCGTTATGCGGTGTATGGGCTGTCTATATTTCCAGACCGGGGGCGGTCACGCCGAGAATCTCCGCCACCGCGGTAACAACCGTCTCGTGGTCTTCCGGCTGGGTCAGGCCGCTGAGGACAATGGCTCCCAGGCAGCCTGAGCCGCGCAGCGTGAGAGGGAATCCGCCGCCGTGTGCGGCGTACTCGGCGAGCGTGAGTCCCTGGCGCACTTCGAGGGTCGTGTTCTGCCTTGCCAGTTCCTTGCCGACTCGGAAGCTGGATTTGGCAAAGCGAACGACGGTATTGCGCTTGCGGCGCACCCAGTCTTCGTTCCCTGGAGCCACGTTGGGAGTCGCGGCGTAGAAGAGCGTCTGACCGCCCATCCAGATGCCAAAGGCGGTTGGACGGCTGTCCTTTGCGACCAGAGTGCGCAGGCGGCTGCCCAGCTCCCAGGCCGTATCGGCGTTGAAGGTGGAGAACTGCAAAGCGGCTTCCTGCTCGGTAATGATCCGGATCTCGTCGTCGAGTGTCATAGCTTCCTATAAAGTTATCTCGTGCCCGACAGTGTAACGACCCTCAGCCCTGGGATTTCCGGCGTGGCTGTACCTGCCCCCGCTTCCAGTCCCGTGCGCCGCTGGCTGCCTGCCATCGCCATGCTGTTGCTGTCGTTCATCTCGTATGTCGACCGCAGCGTATTGTCGATCCTGTCGCCGACCATTCTTGCCGATCTGCATCTCTCGGCGCAGCAGTACGGCGAGGCGATCCTGGTCTTCTCGCTCTGCTACATGGCGGCGAACCCCATCTGGGGATGGGTGATGGACCGCAAGGGACTGTTCTGGACCTGCTTTGCGGCCGTGGGGCTGTGGTCACTGGCCTCCGGTAGCCATGCCATGATGACCGGCCTGCTGACGATGAGCGTTTTCCGCGGCGTGCTTGGCTTCGGTGAGGGAGCGACCTTTCCTGCCGGTCTGAAGACAGTGAGCGAAACCCTCCCGGCGGAGCAGCGGTCGTTCGGTCTGGCCCTGGCCTACAGCGGAGGCTCCCTGGGCGCGGCCCTGACTCCGTTGATCGTTACGCCGCTGGCGATCCATTACGGCTGGCGCGCTGCCTTTGTCTTTACCGCCGTCGTCGGAGCGTTGTGGCTGGTTCTGTGGCTCGGCCTGCGGATCGCCGGTATCTACCCTCCAAAGCATGCGCAGCCGGTGGACGAGGCGGTTAGACCCGTCTCCCGCTGGAACCGCGATCTCTTCGCTACGGCCGCGATCTATGGACTGGGAGCGGCTCCACTGGCTTTTGGGCTGTATGCAACGCCGTTGTACCTGTCGCGGGTACTGCACGTCTCGCAGGCGTCTCTGGGACACCTGCTGTGGGTGCCTCCCGCGGGCTGGGAGGTGGGCTACCTGGTCTTCGGTCGCTTGAGCGATCTGCGCCGCCGCCGGACCACCTCGCGGCCGTTCGGTGTCTTTCTCTTCCTGATGGTGGCCAGCTTCCTGATCACGGTGGTGCCGATGTTTACCTCGGTGCCGCTGGTGCTGACGCTCTTCTTCCTGGAGATGTTCTTCGCCGGCGGATTCGTCGTCTTTGCCCTGGCGGATGGCGCCAGTGTGCAGCCCAAGCAGAATGCGGCTTTTCTGGCTGGATTCTCGATCTCGAGCTGGGCGCTGCTGACGGGATTGTTGCTGCCCTGGCTGGGCCGCCTGTTCGATCAGAAACACTACTCGGCGACCTTGTGGATTGTGAGTCTGTGTCCGCCGGTGGGTGTGGCGCTGTGGCAGTTGCTGCGACGGGCTGAGGCTCATCGGTAGGGAAGAAAACAGGTATTCGCGTTTGGTGCGAAAACCATGTCCCCAAGGGACACCTGGCACCAGTGCATGAATAGCGTCAGCCGGGCCACTTTTCCACCCAAAGGACCCCTTTTCCGAAGGCGCAACAGGCGTAATCTCACCCGAGTGCGGTGTTAACCGGACTGTAAACTTCGCTTCTGGCGTGGCTCTTTCCGAACTTCCACAGCGAATTTGGGCTGATTTCGAGCCCTGGGTCATTTCGGGCCGCGATTCGCAGGGTATTCACAAAGCAACTACAATAGATTGTATATGCCGATTGACATGCCCTACAGAGAGCGTTACTTTCACATCTGCTTCCTTTTTCAGGGGCCCGGCAAGTCGCTAAGAAATAACGGAAGCGAGCAGTCCCAAGATCTGTACAAGAACATCTAAAACGTCTCCTAGGAGTTC
The DNA here is from genome assembly GCF_052113305.1 of Terriglobus sp. YAF25. NCBI lineage: Bacteria > Pseudomonadati > Acidobacteriota > Terriglobia > Terriglobales > Acidobacteriaceae > Terriglobus > Terriglobus sp. YAF25. The sequence goes on along the minus strand of NZ_JBFRCY010000062.1, from coordinate 6,793 downwards.
CCCTATGGCTGAAAATCGTAAGGCCGCTGCTGTCGCTGACTCTGTCGCCGCCTCGGCCCCTGTTGCAACCAAATCTTCCACCAAGTCTGCCCCTGGGTTGACCTGGCAGCGCTATTTCTCCAAGCCCGGCGTCAGCCCCTATGACGAGGTCGTCTGGGAGAAGCGCGATGCCATCATTCAGGACTTCAAGGGCAAAACGATCTTCGAGCAGAAGGACGTCGAGGTGCCCGCTGACTGGTCCATGACCGCGACCAACATCGTCGCCAGCAAGTATCTGCATGGCCAGCTCGGAACTCCGGAGCGTGAGACGGGCGTGCGCCAGCTGGTGAGCCGTGTGGCGGAGACGATCCGCGACTGGGGCATGAAAGACGGCTACTTTGCCAGCGACGAAGACGCCGCTGTCTTCCATGACGACCTGGCGCACTTGCTCATCCAGCAGAAGGCTGCCTTCAACTCGCCGGTGTGGTTCAACGTCGGCTGCGACCGTCTGGAGCCGAACTCCGACGCGCAGAACTGGCACTGGAATCCGCATGCCTGCGCCATTGAGTTCTCGGTGACCGGCTACCGTAAGCCACAGTGCTCGGCCTGCTTTATCAACGCGGTGAATGACTCGCTGGACTCCATCCTGACGCTGGCCAAGACCGAAGGGATGCTCTTCAAGTGGGGATCGGGCACGGGATCGAACCTCTCGGGCATCCGCGGTTCCATGGAGACGCTGTCGGGCGGTGGTACCGCCTCCGGTCCGCTGAGCTTCATGCGCGGCTTTGACGCCTTTGCCGGCGTCATCAAGTCCGGCGGCAAGACCCGCCGCGCGGCGAAGATGGTGATCCTGAACGTGGAGCACCCGGACATCGTGGACTTTATCGAGTGCAAGCAGAAGGAAGAAGCCAAGGCCTGGACGCTGGTGCAGGCCGGTTATGACGGCTCCGGCCCGGACTCCGAGGCGTACTCCTCGATCTTCTTCCAGAACGCGAACAACTCCGTGCGTGTGACCGACGAGTTCATGCATGCGGTGGAGCGCGATGGGCAGTTCGCCACGGTGACGGTGAAGGACCGCAAGCCGGTCAAGGAGTATCGCGCCCGCGACATCATGAACAAGATCGCCGAGGCGACCTGGCAGTGCGGCGACCCGGGCATGCAGTACGACACCACCATCAACCGGTGGCACACCAGCAAGAACACGGCGCGCATCAATGCGTCGAATCCCTGCTCGGAGTACATGTTCCTGGATGACTCGGCCTGCAACCTGGCCAGCTTCAACCTGTTGAAGTTCCTCACGCCGGGCGGACAGTTCGATATTTCGGCCTACCGCGCGGCGATCCGCACGGTGATCACGGCGATGGAGATCCTGGTCGACAACTCCGGTTATCCGACTGAGGCGATCGCGAAGAACTCGCATGACTACCGTCCGCTGGGTCTTGGCTACGCCAACCTGGGCGCTCTGCTGATGGCCTTTGGCCTGCCGTATGACTCCGATGCCGGCCGCGACTTTGCCGCGACGCTAACCGCCATCATGTGCGGCGATGCCTACTGGCAGTCGTCACGCGTGGCTGAGCTGTGCCAGCCTCTGGCTGCCGCGACTCCGCTGACGCAGTCCGCCACCCGCGAGGGCGGCGCCTGCCCCGGCTACTATGTCAACCGCGAGCCGTTCCTGGATGTGATCCGTCTGCACCGCGCCAGCGTGAATGAGATCGGCAAGTCGAAGAGCTCGGAAGAGGGCTTCGTTGCTCCGCAGCTCGATGAGCTGATCGCGGCCAGCAAGGACTCGTGGGATGGCGCTCTGACCCACGGCGAGAAGTTCGGCTACCGCAACTCCCAGGTGACCGTGCTTGCCCCGACCGGMACCATYGGCTTSATGATGGACTGCGACACCACSGGCATYGAGCCKGACCTGGCYCTGGTSAAGTWCAAGAAGCTSGTYGGCGGCGGCATGATCAAGATCGTGAACAACACGGTTCCGTCGGCCCTGTTCAAGCTGGGCTATGACAACGACCAGGTGAACTCGATCGTCAGCTATATCGACTCGACCGGCACCATCGAAGGTGCGCCTGGCATCAAGCCGGAGCACCTGGCGGTGTTCGACTGCTCGTTCAAGCCGGCCAAGGGCACGCGCTCCATTCATTACATGGGCCACATCAAGATGATGTCGGCGGCGCAGCCTTTCCTTTCAGGCGCAATCTCGAAGACGGTGAACCTGCCGCACGACGCCACGGCGGACGATATCGCCGAGGCTTACATCGAGAGCTGGCGTCAGGGCCTGAAGGCCGTGGCCATCTATCGGGACGGCTCGAAGGGAGCGCAGCCGCTGAACGTCTCTGCCTCTGATGGCAAGGCGAAGAAGGAGGGCATCGCCGACAAGGCGACTGCCGCCATCAACGCTACGGCTGAGCCGGTTGTCGACCCAGCCGTTGTTGCTGCGAAGGAAGCCCGCATCGCGACGCTGGAGACACAGGTGGCGCAGCTCATCGCGCAGTCGAACCAGAATACCGATGCCACCGACGCCACGGCACCGCCGCGCGCCGTACGGCACCGTCTGCCGGCTGAGCGTGCTTCGGTGACGCACAAGTTCGCCATCGCCGGACACGAGGGCTACATCACGGTCGGTCTGTATCCGAATGGAGCTCCGGGCGAGATCTTCATCCGCATGGCCAAGGAAGGCTCAACGGTTTCGGGCCTGATGGACTCCTTCGCGACGGCAATCTCACTGGCGCTGCAGCATGGAGTGCCGCTGAAGGTGCTGAGCGAGAAGTTCGCGCACACCCGCTTCGAGCCCTCGGGCTGGACGGGCAACGAGCAGATCGGCTACGCGAAGTCGATCATGGACTACCTCTTCCGCTGGATGCAGCTCCGCTTCCTCAGTGGGCAGCAGCTTGACCTCTTCCAGGGCCTGGCTCCGGCGAAGGCTGTGCCGGTGACAGGAGCGATCGAAGGCGAGCAGGCCACGGTAGTACCGAGCCTGTCGGCTGAGGTCTATGGTCCGCGTACCACGCCTCCGATCGAGGGCATTGCTCCCGATCCGACGGCAACCGGTGCCGTTCCCATGGCGAGCTATGGCGTGGAAGACCGCGGCATAGCGAAGACCGTTCACGCGGCCGATGCGATGAAGAGCATGTACGACATGGGCGATGCCCCGTCGTGCTCCACCTGCGGAGCCATCATGGTGCGCAACGGTAGCTGCTATCGCTGCATGAGCTGCGGTTCGACGAGCGGCTGCAGCTAGGACTGGCCGTCCAGGCAAATGCGCTTCACGCAAAAACAGAAAGCCCCGCCGTCAGGCGGGGCTTTGCCTTAGAGCATTTCTCCTGTAGGTGTAGTGCAGGGCTAGTGCCTCTATGGGCGTTTTCCGCAATGAAAACGCCGCCGCACGCTCCTCTCGGGATACCCAGCAACAGGAAAAATGCTCTAAGCTAGGCAGGATCGCAAAACCACCGATACCCATGTGTGGAGGCTGCCATTCCTCGCTATTACCGGATTTCTCAATCTCTTATCGTAGTCATCTTGTCACTCCTCTTCTGGACCTCTCGTTTGGCCGGAGAAGTTGTCGTGTCGAACGAGAACTGGGGGCATCTGCCAGACGGGCAACCCGTCGAACTCTTTACGTTGCGCGATGGACCGCTAACCGTTCAGATCTCCAATTATGGTGCGCGCATTGTGGCGATACGCGTACCCGATCGCAGTGGTCGGACCGGAGACATCGTTCTTGGCTTTCCAAGCCTAGAACGTTATCTCGAGCCGCGTAACTCGGTCATGGGAGCGACTGCCGGAAGATTTGCAAATCGAATCGCACAGGGCCGCTTCTCCCTCGATGGAACGGAGTACACCATCCCCATCAATAACAATGGAAACGCACTCCACGGAGGGACCGTAGGATTCGACAAGAAGATCTGGAGTCCCCGCATTGTCAAAGATGGTGTGGAGATGTCGCTTGTGTCACCCGATGGCGATATGGGATTCCCCGGCAATCTCTCTGTTCAGGTGACCTTCACCCTGGTGAGGTACCGCCGCAAACCGGCACTCTCGATACAGTACCGCGCAACCACAGACCGCACCACTGTGGTCAACCTGACCAACCATGCGTATTTCAACCTGTCGACGTCGGGCCAGGAACCCGTCTTCGAAGACATTGCATGGATCGATGCGGCCCACTACACGCCAGTGGATGCAACCAGCATTCCAACTGGCCAAATCGAGAGCGTGCACGATACGGCCTTCGACTTCACGACCCCTCACTCAATCGCGGACAAAATTCCTGAGCGTGGCTACGACCAGAACTTCGTTCTCAATAGCCATCGCCGCAGTTCACCAAATGCTGAAGTCAAAGATCTGAAAAGCGGCCGGACACTGCAGGTAATTACGAATCAACCCGGCTTGCAGTTTTACGTCCCGCGTTTCCCTGCTCCGCCGACCGGAGCCCGACGATCTGGCATAGCCGCCTTCTGCCTGGAGACACAACATTTTCCCGATTCTCCAAACCGGCAGAACTTCCCAACGACTACGCTGCGACCAGGGCAGATATTCCGCTCCCAGACGGTTTATGTCCCGACAGTTGATACGAAGCATTGAATTTACTTCGCAATCCGAACGCGAATGAAACCGAGTAGAGGGCTGGCAAAGAATCGTCATAAAGATGCCTCGCCTAAACAGAGCGGAGTGTGTGCTCAGGCGAGGCATGGACAGAAACGATCAATCCCTTCTCGCAGCGGTGCCTAACCTGCCGCGCGAAGAGATGAACCGGGAGCCCTACCGCACGGTAATCACAACGCGCTGGTACTGTGTCAGGGCCGGCGTGCCGCTGTCAGTTCCTTCTAGAATGACGTGGATCGTATCGCCAGCCTTCGCGTCCGCAGGAATAACGATATTGGTTTTGAGCGCTTCCGGGCTGTCAATCCGGACATTGCCTGCATAGGAACCCGCATCCTTGTACTGCCACCACTTCACCTTGACGCTGTCGTGATCAGGATCCGATGCGGCGCCTTGAAGGGCCACGGCGCTCCCCGCTTTGGCAGTGAGGTCGAGCGGGCCCTTCACGGTCACTTTTGGTTCGTGGTTGGCGTCCTTGAAATTAGGTGTGACAGACCACTTCAGACGAGCCGCGAAGTCATTCTGTGAGGCAGCAAAGAATCTATTATTCAATGCCAGAACCTCAGGGGGCAGCGGCGACCGCCTCATCCCTTGCGGCCGAGCCTGTGGTGCTGGGGCATTGGCAATATCGGGTACGTTGGGATTCTTCTGACCCTGCGCCGCGAGTCCAGGGGCAAAGCCCGCATCATCCGGAGGCAACGGCCCTTGAATCGGGATGAAGTTCAGCATCGGTCCAGCGCCATCCCGCCAGATTCCTCCCCAACCGCCCCAACGCCCATTCTGCGCTCGCAGACCATTGTTGAGGAGATTGAGGAAAGTCGGAGTGTCTCCCTCGCTGATGAACGAGTCCTTCTCTTGAGCCTGACGCCCCATTTCACGCAGTTTGTCTGCAGTGAATCCAAAGGTGTCGGTCGGATCCATGACGACACCGTCCTGCCACACACGATACAACGCCCCTAAAGGTCCTTGATTGAGAACATTCTCTCTTGTCCACGGACCGCTGATATAGACCATGTTCTCTGGCGAGAGTGAACCTCGAATGCCATAGCCGTATTCAACCATCGCCAGCGACCACTCGGCTACGTCCGGCCAGTTCGGCTTGATGTAGCTGTTATATGTCCCGTCCTGGTCACCGAACGGAATAATCACCAGCTTGTGCGATATCTTTTCCCTCACGCTCTGCCACTGTGGCTTATCGTGACATTCCATATAGATTGAGCGCAGGGCGCGTGCAATCGTGCTTTGCCCGCCTTGCGCCGTAACGTACAGCGGACCCGGTTTGTCATCCATGAGAAGAGACTTGATCAAATTCGAGCCATCAGTGTCCTTTGAAAAGTCGGCCTCAAACTCGACGTTGCCCCACTTGATCTTGGACTTCAGCAACGCCGGATCCGGATACTCCGGATTGTGGACTTTCAGGTTCTTGTAGACCTTCGCGTACGCATCAACGATATGGTCGATGAAGGCCTCTTTCTCCGGGAAGGGCCATCTGTACGTAGTGCAGCCCTCTGGACACGTCTTCGCGCGGGCTACTCCCCATGCGGGACGGAATTGCGTCGTCCCTTTGCCATCACCCTTCCAGTGAAACGTTGACTCCTGGTAGACCAGCCCTTCCACATTGAAGTCAGTTGTATAGAGGATCGCGCGAATCAGCGTGTCGTTGTCATCCAGTTCTGGGTCCGCGGTGATGACGATGCGAGGCTTGTTCGCGAACGTAGATGGCCGTTGCGCCAACGCGTCCACTACTCCAAGAGTGCCCAACAACAACATCAGGTAGAACTTTCTATTCTTCATAATCCCTCGATCTTCGATGTTYGTTTGATTCCAAGTTTGCTCAGATCAATCTGATTTATCCCAAAGCATGCAGATTGGCCCGGCACCAACCGTCAGAAGGAGACTCGCAGGGAGCCTTGCATGATTCGTGGTGCTCTTGCGGCACTCACTTGTTCGAACGTGGTCTTTGCTTTCAACATGACTCCTCCTGAACGAAACAGGAGCCAGCATATGAATCCGAGATTTCCCTGTCAACGTATTACTTTCAATACTGCATAAATATGCCATTCGCGGCCAAGCAGTGCCTGCTTCTTCTCCAAACAAGGACTGCATGTTTATGCTAAATTGATTAATTTTCTTGTCGGAGCTACGCTTCAAAGCAGGGCCCTAATAGGCGTCAAAGATTGCCCTTGGCAAATAGATTTGAACGAGGTTCTCT
>NZ_JBFRCY010000061.1:0-20413 GCF_052113305.1 Terriglobus sp. YAF25 | reverse complement strand
TCCCGGTATACGCGCGCCTGAATGCGGAGGATCGGCACGAAGAGGCCTCCGAGCTGGCCGAGGCCATTTTTTCTCTTCTGCTGTTCGTTGGAACGATCTTCGTCGTTGCCGGAGTCCTGATTACGCCGTGGCTCATCGACCTGATTGCGCCCGGTTTTCATGGTGAGAAACGGCTGCTGACCATTCACCTGGTACAGATTCTCTTTCCCGGTGCAGCGCTGCTGGTGCTCTCTGCGTGGTGCCTTGGCATTCTGAACAGTCATCGCCGGTTCCTGTTGTCTTACGCTGCTCCGGTGATGTGGAACGTTGCCCTGATCGCAACGCTGCTCTGGGGAGGCGGTCATCACTCCGAGTCCCGTCTGTCCGTGCTGCTCGCGATTGGCTCGGTTGTCGGCAGCGCGTTGCAGTTCGTGGTGCAGCTGCCGACGGTGATCCGCTTGCTGATGCCGTTGCGTCTGCAGCTCAAGCTGGCGACGGTACACGTCCGCACCGTCGCGAAGAACTTCTTCCCGGTCTTTCTCAGCCGCGGCGTTGTCCAGATCAGCGCCTATATCGACTCCTGGCTGGCCAGCTTTCTCGGCACCGGAGCCGTGGCTGCACTGGGGTACGCGCAGACGCTTTACACGCTGCCGGTCAGCCTGTTCGGAATGGCAGTGTCGGCGGCGGAGCTGCCGGCTATGTCCAGTGCTTTAGGCACGCAGGCTGAGATTGCGGAGGCTCTTCGCAATCGCCTGAAGCAGGGGCTGCAACAGATTGCGTTCTTCGTCATACCGTCCGCGGTGGCGTTTGTTGTGCTGGGAGACGTTGTGGTATCGACCATCTACCGCACCGGCCATTTTCAGGGTGGCGATGTTCTCTTCGTTTGGGCAATTCTGGCAGGGTCCGCGGTAGGTTTGCTCGCCTCTACTTCCGGACGCCTTTATTCCTCTGCCTTTTATGCTCTTCGGAACACGCGCACGCCGCTCAGATTTGCGCTGGTTCGGGTGACGCTCACGCTGGCCCTTGGGTATCTTTGCGCGCTGAAATTGCCACCTCTGATTGGCATCGACCTGCGTTGGGGCAGCGCGGGCCTGACTCTTTCTGCCGGCATCGCCGGATGGCTGGAGTTCCTTTTACTGCGCCGGGCGCTGCACCGTCAGATCGGCGCCGTTCCCTCGTCCAGATCGCGGACCGCTAAGTTATGGCTGGTTGCGATTATGGCTGCGGTTGCCGGCTGGGGACTTAAGCGGGTTCTGCCTTTCCATGCGCCGTTGCTGGTTGGGCCGACTGTGCTGGGGACGTTCGGGGCGATTTACCTGGCGGTGACCCAGTGGATCGGTGTCGGCAATATGGGCGCGGTTAACCGGATCATCAAACGTCGCGGATAACTATAATCAGCAGATGCCGCCGCGGAGTCTGTTAAAAGGTCATTCGCTCATCGATGGTTCTCTGGGCCTTGAGCTCGATACGGTATCGCCTCATCCGGTTCACAAAGTGCCTACCTACTTCTTCCGCATGGTTGATCTCAATACGGGAGGCGAGGTTGGGAGAATCAATCTGAGGGCAGGCTTTGGAGAGCACGTCGAACGGTATGCCGGGCACGTTGGCTATTTTGTCGAGCCTGCATATCGCGGTCATGGCTATGCAGCGCGCTCCTTGCGTCTCTTAGTGCGTATCGCTCGTGGATTGGGAATTGATCCACTGTGGATCACCTGTGACCCGGACAATATTCCATCACGCCGCACCTGTGAGCGTGCAGGAGCGAAATTCATCGAGATCGTCGATGTTCCTGCCGATTGCGTTATTTATCAGGGTGGTCATCGCAGAAAGTGCCGCTACCGGCTGGACCTGAGGGAAACAGGCCAGCCCCGTCCTACTCGTACGGAATAGCAGAGGGGGCTCGTCTCGACTGTCTCGATCTCAGCGGCTAAAGCCGCCGTCTTTGGGGCGCTTGTACGGGACGGCTGAATCGAGAATGGATTTGCTCCGGTTTCTCTTCCCATGAAAGAGGTTCCTGTGTTTGACCGATCTGTGCTGGGTGGCGTCTCTGCCTTCGCGAACCTTCCTGATGACCAGCTTGAGTGGTTCCTGGGTCATACGGAAGAGGTTCATCTTCAGGCGGGAGAGCCGTTCGTGCGGCAAGGCGATCCTCCGGCCTGGCTGTTTGTGCTGCTGGAGGGACAGTTCCAGTGGCGAGGAGCGTTCGGCGGTGACACGGTTGTACTGCCTGCTCCTGCCGGCGATGTCGTTGGGGTATATCCCTTCTCACGCATGAAGGAGTTCACCGTCACCGGTTTGGCGCTGACCCAGGGAAGGCTGTTGCGATTTCCTGCTTCGTTGTATTCGGAGCTGATTCCGAAGATGCCGGAGTTTACGGCGCGGCTGGTTGCGATGATGTCCGACCGGATCAGGGAAGGCACACGCATCGAGCAGCAGAAAGACCGGCTGTTTTCTCTGGGAAGATTGTCGGCAGGTCTGGCGCATGAATTGAACAACCCGGCAGCTGCGGCTGCGCGTGCTGCAAGTCAATTAGAGGAGCATCTGGACCGGCTGAAGTTCGCTTCCTTTGAGCTTGGCCGGTGCGCGCTCTCTGAGGAGCAGCGGTTGGACCTGGTGCAGCTCGAGAAGCACCTCGTACCGGGGTTTGATCCTGATCCGCTGGCGCTGGGCGATCTGGAGGACCAGATTGCATCGGTGTTGCAATCGCTGGGAGAGCACGAGACCTGGCAATCCTCTTCCGCACTGGCAAGGTGCCAGGTCCAGCCGGAGGCGTTGCGGTCGATCCTGCTCAGGCTTGATCCCGTCGCCGTGCATGCGGCTGTGACGCGGCTGGCCGCGACGGCGGAGCTTGCTGTGCTCTCCCGCGCGATTGTGGCCAGCACCACGCGCATCTCGGAACTGGTGGGCGCCGTCAAGGAATACACCTACCTGGATCAGGCGCCCGTACAGGATGTCGATATCGTCCGCAGCCTGGAATCGACGTTGGCGATCTTCGATCACAAGGTGAGGGAAGGGATTACGGTTGTACGCGACTATCAGCCGCTTCCGCTGCTGGTGAACTCGTTCGGAAGCCAGCTCAACCAGGTATGGACGAACCTTATCGTCAACGCCATTGAGGCGATGGCCGGCAAAGGTGAGCTGCGCCTGCGGACATTAGTGCAAGGCGAGATGGTCATCGTCGAGATCGGTGACAACGGTCCAGGTATTCCGGCGGAGATTCGGTCGCACATCTTCGAACCGTTTTTCACGACCAAGGCTATTGGCGAAGGAACAGGACTCGGGCTTGATACGGCGCTACGAATTGCCCGGAATCACCAGGGTGAGATCCATGTTGAGTCCTGTCCTGGGGATACACGTTTTCAAGTGTGGCTTCCGTTGGTGGCCGAAGGAGAGGGGTTGTCTTAGGGGTTTTCCAGTTCAGCCTCCCCAAGCCAGGGGTGGTGTAGCTCTTGCCTTCGTTCGCGCATCGCGCGAATGTATTGCTTAAGGGGACGGCTTTCAGCCGTCCCATATGGAGTCTGAGAGCAACGCGGCTTCAGCCGCTGAGGGCAGGGTTAGGGAGCGTCGGCGAATTTGCCCTTTACTTTGGAACTATAGAGCGGGCCTTCAGCCCTTTAACATCTTGTGGGCACTGAAACCTGGGGCGTTGCCCCAGGCTGGTATGGAGCGCGCCTTTCCACCCCAACGAAACAAGTTCGTTGGGGACCCCGGCCTTCAGCGCTTTAACCACCCACCTTTAGGGAGATACGGACTCCCAAATATCTGGCGAAAAGAGCCCGAATTTCAAGAGTTCCTCAATTGCCCAAAAGCTTGATTTTCACCATGTAAGCGGCGCACAATTACGGCCTCGAAATACGGTCCCCGAAGTAAACCGCTACTGCTCCCGATCTCTCATCGCAAAAAGGAGATTGTTATGGCGACGACACAGGCTCCTGTCATCAATATGGATCAACTAAACGCCTTCTTGGGAAAATTCATCGACGATCTGGGTGCATCCGTGCATGCCGGCATGGTTGTGATCGGCGAAAAGCTCGGGCTATACAAGGCACTTGCCGGTGCACCCGCAACGTCGGCTGAGCTGGCAAAAAAGACGGGAACAGACGAGCGATACCTGCGCGAATGGCTGGCTTCACAGGCAGCAGGCGGATACATCACATACGACGCATCGACTCAGCAGTTCAGCCTCAGTCCGGAACAGGCGTTCACGCTCGCCATGGAGGATAGTCCGGCGTATCTGCCCGGCGCCTTCGAACTGGCACTAGGCTCGTTGGCTGCCGTGCCGCGAATCGCGGAATCTTTTCGCACCGGGGCCGGCATGGGCTGGCATGAGCATGCTGATGGCGTGTTTCATGGGTGCGAGAAGTTCTTCCGGCCAGGCTATGCCGCGAATCTCGTCAGCTCCTGGATTCCTGCACTTCAGGGCGTCCAGGCAAAGCTTGAACAAGGAGCCCGGGTCGCCGACGTTGGGTGTGGCATCGGATCATCAACCATCCTGATGGCCAAAGCCTTTCCGAAATCGGAGTTCTTTGGATTCGATTACCACGACAAATCCGTCGAAGCAGCGCGCGAAAAGGCGCAAAAGGAAGGTCTGTCCGATCGGGTTCACTTCGAGGTGGCCAAAGCCAAAGAGTTTCCTGGCAACAACTACGACTTTGTCGCCGTGTTCGATTGCCTCCACGATATGGGCGACCCCATCGGGGCAGCCAAACATGTGCGGCAGTCTCTGGCTCCAGGGGGTACCTGGATGATTGTCGAGCCTTTTGCCAACGACGAACTCAAAGACAATTTGAATCCAGTCGGCCGGGTCTATTATTCCTTTTCGACGCTCCTGTGCACGCCCTGCTCCCGATCACAGGAGGTCGGAATGTGCCTTGGCGCACAKGCCGGCGAGGCACGAATTCGCGACGTGGTGAGCAYCGCGGGGTTCACACATTTCCGGCGGGCCACGGAGACGCCGTTCAATATCGTCTACGAGGCAAGAACGTAGGTCTTTCGACGAGTTCGTTGGGAGGGGCACCCAGTGCACGGTCAAATAGCCCAGACGTCCATCGCAACTGCTATGAGAACGCAGCAGCGCGTACCCACGGTAACATCTCCCACCCGTCCTGCTGCCGCTGGAGTGCAACCCACATCCAGTTTCCGGAGAGAGAGCCGCACCAAATGCCTTCCTCTACAAGCGCCAGCGTGTGGTTTGCGTTGAAGAAGACCTCTGTGAACTGATCCGCATCTATGAGCGTTTTCATCGCGGAAAGCGCCCATAGCTGCGAAAGTCCTACACGATACCTAAGGAAAAATAGACTAGCGGCGCCGCACGACTAAAAGGGTTACATCATCAGCGGCTGGAGTTGCTCCGCGGAATTGTCCGAGATCGTGTAGCACGGCATCACACATGGCTTGTGCGCCGTGCGGGAACCGTTGTCTGAGGGTCTGGATCAAACGCTCATGCTGGTAGTCGTCTCCCGATGGACACGTGGCCTCGGTGATGCCATCGGAGTAAAAGACGAGACACTCTCCGACACGTGGAGCGTGCTGCGTCACGGTGTACTGAGCGCTGGGGGAGATACCCAGGGGGAGACCGTTTGAATCCAGACATTCGGTTCCATGATGAAGCAGAAGGAGGGGCGGACAGTGCCCGGCGTTGCATATCTCGATTCCGTCCGTGGTAGCTCGACCGCACACCAGGGTTGCATAGTGCGCCGGCCCAGTGCTTTCGCAGAAGAGGCGGTTCGCTCTTGTGACAAGCTCTGCAAGTGAGAGGTTCATCGACAATAAGCTGCGAAAGATGGCGCTGAGGTGCATCATCAGCAAGGACGCCGCGACTCCTTTGCCGGCCACATCGCCAACTGCGAAAAAGAGGCACTGGTTGCCACTGGCGGCGTCGCCCTGCAGGCTTACCTCGCAGTAGTCGCCTCCCACGGCCCCTACAGGCTCGTAGCGGTACTGTGCCTCCCATCGTTCCAGTGTGAGATTTCTCGGCGGCAAAAGCTGAAATTGGATCTGTGTTGCCAGATCAAGGTCTTTTTGATGCTGTGCCCGTTCTTTGTCGTCCAGGTGATCGAGACAGAATCGGCAAAGAGGGTCGAGCTCCAGCCGATCTTTTTCAATAGAGTCATTACATGTCTCACACAAGCCGTAACGTCCGACCTCAATCTTCGCGAGAGCAGTATCTACTTCCGCAAGAAGCTCTCGAAGATAGTCGTCAGGTACCGATCCTGAAGCGGCCTGGAGTCGAGCGCGACGCTCGACAAGCTGAGGCCGGATTATGTATGGCGCCGTTGCCATAGCGTATTTCTACCTCGTAGCGAGCAATAAAGTATTTCTTCAGCAACAGGGAAAATGCTCTTGCCGGCAATCGCATCAAACCACGTTTTTGATGCTGCCAATAAGGGCAAGTACCAGAATTATTTCTGGTTCCAGCTTGTGAGTTTACGTCGGCAAGACGGTCAGGTGAAAGGGGGCTGCGAGGTGTTTTAGACAGATCAGGACTTCCGCGAGGGCGGTCTATGAGCGTTTTCCGCAATGAAAACGCCGCTGCGCTCCTCTATCGGGATACCCAGCAACAGGAGAAATGCTCTAAGGGTATTCCGAACCCACCCTAGCGTTGCGAGGGTGGGGCACCCAGGTAGGATAAGCGCTGAAGGCGCGCTCTATACCAGCCTGGGGCAGCGCCCCAGGTTAGGTGCCAAGAAAGCGTTAAAGGGCTGAAGGCCCGCTCTATAGTTCTACAGTGAGGGAAGGCGCCCTAATCTTGACCTCAGCGGCTAAAGCCGCGCCTCTTTTGGGAGCTGGTACGGCATGGCTGAAGCCATGCCCTTAAGCAAGGCATTCGCGCGTAGCGCGAACGGCTTCGCTCGAATCTCCCACCCATCGCTATCGCGATGGATGGGGCACCCAAGTGTATTGCCTAATCCTTCGGCAGTTGCACTGAGTTCCAGCCGCCGCCGATGGCGATCTGCAATCCGACGCTCGCTACGATTCTGTCCGCGACCAGTCCGGCGGCGACACGCTCGTTGGAAAGTTGGATCGTCTGGTTGGTCAGCACCTCGAGGTAAGGTGCGAGGCCGCGCTTGTAACGAAGGATGGAGAGCTCAGTCGAACGCTCGGCGCTGGCGACGGCGCGCTGCTGCACCTGGGCTTCGTCTGCAAGGATGCGCAGAGACGAGAGCTGATCTTCCACATCGCGGAAGGCCGAGAGGACCTGCTGCTGGTAGAGAGCCGCTGCCTGTTCCCGCTGCGCCACTGCAGCCTGTACATTTGCCTTCCTGCGGCCCGCATCGAAAAGAATCTCGCTTGCCGAAGGGCCTGCGTTCCACAGCGTTGAGCCTGTATTCATCAGCGTGGTGATGTCGCTGCTTTCAACGCCGCCGTTCGCGCCCAGGGTGATGTTTGGGTAGTACGCCGCTTTCTGAACGCCGATCAGTGCGTTCGCTGCCGCGACACGGCGCTCGGCTGTGGCGATGTCCGGACGGCGCTGCAACAGCTCTGAGGGGATACCGACAGGAACCGCGGGCGGATCACCGGCTAACGGTTTTTCTGCAAGCTTGTAGGCCTGTGCCGGAACGGCGATCAGAACGGCGATCGCATGCTCCAGCTTTGCGCGCTGCACGCCGAGATCGATCAACTGTGCGCGTGTCTGTTCCAGTTGTGTCTTCGCCTGTTCGACATCGCTCTCTGATGCCAGACCGCCCTTGCGTCGGTTCTCTGTCAGACCCAGCGTCTCTGTGTATGCATCCACGGTCGATTGCAGCAGCTTGGTCTGCAGATCGATCCCGCGAATCTGGAAGTAGGTTGCTGCAAGCGTTCCCTGCAGGCTGAGGCGCGTGTTCGCGAGGTCCGCTGCCGAGGCCTGAGCCGTGGCGGAGGCAGACTCAATCTGGCGGTGGACACGGCCCCAGATATCAGGCTCCCAGCTTATAGAGAGAGGGATCAGGAAGTCCCAGTAGTAGTTCGGAGCTGTTACCGGACGCAGCGGCCTGTACGACGAGATCCGGTTGCGCGTAGCCGAGGCTCCGATGGACACAGAAGGGAAGAGCGCCGAGTGAACGCTCTGCACCAGCGCGTGCGACTGTTCATATGCCTGTGAGGCAGCGGCGATGCTCAGGTTGGCATTCGCGCACTGTTCCTCCAACTGGTCCAGAGTGGAGTCGCCATAGACCGTCCACCACTGGCCGCGGCTCTTATCGTCGGCTGGGGTGGCGGCGCTCCAGTTACCCTTGGGCGCGCCATTAGCTCCGTTCTCCGAGTAAGCAGGAGGAGCCTGCACCGCCGGCGCCTTGTAGGCAGGGCCGACCTTGCAGCCGCCCATACCCAGGGCAGCGCCAAGCATTCCTGCGGCAGCGAGACTTGCCCTGCGCTTCACTTGGCGCCTCCCGCGTTGTTCTGCTTCGGCACGACAACGCGAACGACATCGCCTTCAGCGAGTGAGTCTGTAGGATTAGAGACAACCTTCTGGTCTTCTCGCAGGCCGCTCAGCACTTCTACGTTGGCTCCGAAGTCACGGCCGGTGGTGACTTGCACCATGTGGACCTTATTCTGCGCATCGACGGTGGCTACCTGTTGTCCGTCCGCGTTAAGAATGAGCGCGGTTACAGGAATGAGCAGCACCGGAATCTCGCCACTCGACTTCAGATGAACTTCGGTGTAGCTCCCCGGCAGCAACTCACCGGTTTTGTTGTCGACATCTACTTCCACGAGTAAGGTCCGCGTGCCAGGATCAACGGCACTTGCCGTGCGCACAAGCTTACCGGTGAAGGTCTTTCCGGGATACTGAGGCAGTGTCAGCGAGGCTGTCATGCCAACAGCAGCATCGGGCGTGTACATCTGGGGAATGTTCACGAAGACGCGCAGCTTGCGAATATCTGACAGGTCAAAGGCCTGCCGGCTGACAACGTTAGTTCCTGCGCCGGCGGTCACGGTGCTTCCCGTGGCCGTGATCAGTTGTCCCACATCCAGGTTGCGAGCCGTGATGACTCCGTCAAAGGGAGCGATGATGCGCTCAAAACCGACGAGTTCCTGCAGTCTGCGAACATTCGCTTCGGCCGATTGCACAGCGGCGTTTCGTTGCTGCGTCACGCTGACTGCACTGTCGGTATCCTGCTGCGAGACGGCGTTGCTGGAGACCAGGTCCTGATATCTATCCGAGGTGACCTTCGCGATACTGGCATTCGTCTTCGCGCTTTCCAGATCGGCCTTCGCCTGTGCAAGCTGCTGGTCGAGCTCCGGAGTCTCGATGACTGCAAGCAGCTCGCCCTGCTTTACATGGGAACCGATGTCATGCGTCCACGAACGAACGTAGCCGCTGGTTCTGGCGTAGATAGGCGCCAGCGTAAACGCCTGCATATTACCTGGAAGAACGATCTCTTTGCCCGCACCTTGCCGCTTTGGAGCGACCAGGTCTACGGTGGGCGCGGCGTTGTCTGCGGTGTATCTCTCCAGCTCTTTGTTGTCTTTGCCGCGCGTGAGCACACCCGCCACGGCGCCAATCACCAACAGCAGCAGGACGAGGATCAGACCGAGGACGACGTTGCGGGAGCTCCCTCGCTGGGGAATCTGCTCCGGATGCTGCCCGCCACCGATTTCATTGTGCTTTGATTCGCTCATATCTCACTCTCGTCCAGCGTTGCTTCCACCACTGGCTTGTCGTTGCGATGCATGAAGGAGAAGAACATTGGAACGAAGGTCAACGTTCCGAAGGTCGCCAGCAGCAGGCCACCGATGACGGCGCGGCCAAGAGGTGCGTTCTGCTCGCCACCGTCTCCAAGGCCAAGAGCCATCGGCACCATACCGATCATCATGGCGAGGGCCGTCATCAGGACCGGCCGGAAGCGTGTGAAGCCTGCCTGCAGCGCGGCGTCGTGCGCGTTCTCTCCCGCAATCATCTGATCCTTGGCGAAGCTGATCATCAGAATCGAGTTGGCCGTCGCGACGCCCATGCACATGATCGATCCGGTCAGGGCAGGAACGCTGAGATGGGTGTGCGTCAGGAAGAGGAACCACACGATACCGCAAAGCGCGCCGGGCAATGCGGAGATGATGATGAACGGATCGAGCCAGCTTTGGAAGTTGACGACAATCAGCGCATACACAAGGACAACCGAGAAGAGCAGGCCGAAGATGAGTCCTTCGAACGAGTCCTTCATCGTTTGAACCTGTCCGCGGATAAAGATCTGGGAGCCGCGCGGGAGCTCTTTCTGGTGTTCCGCTACGATCTGGTTGATGCGCTTAGCGACGCTCGCCAGGTCAGTGCCTTCCACCGCGCCATCAATGTCGATGACAGGACGGGCGTTGTAATGGCTTACGGTGCCTTGTTCGCTCCCGCGTTCGATAGAAGCAAGATTGCCCAGAATCTGCGGGTCGCGGCCGCTTCCATTCAACGCGATGGGGAAGTTCTGCAGATCCGAGAGGTTTTGCACCTTCGATTCCGGTGTCTGCACCGCGATGTTATAGCTGACGTGATTCTGAGGATTCAGATAGAACGTCGGCGAGGTCTGGAAGCTTCCGCTCAGGCCGACCAGTACATTCTGCACCACGTCGCGTTCGCTGTATCCAACCTGCTGCGCGCGGGTGCGATCGACGTTCACCTTCCAGGTAGGAAGATTGAACGGCTGCTGGATGCGAAGATCGGTGGTTCCGGGGACGTGACGGATCTCCCGCATCAACGTCTCCGCGAACTGGCGGTTCTGAGCGACCTGCTGCCCAACGACCTGAATATCGAGCTGCGCAGGCAGGCCGAAGTTGAGAATCTGGCTGACCATGTCGGTCGGCAGATAGTAGAACTCGACAGCGGGGAACTGCTGCAGCAGCTTCTCGCGCAGTTTCCTGGTGTAATCGCCGGTGGGATGATGATCTTCCGAGAGTGAGACCAGGATGTCCGCATCAGCTGTGCCGACCGGGGCAGAGTTGGAGTAGCTGAGATTCAGTCCTGAGTAGGGAAGCCCGATGTTATCGATGACCGAGGTTAGTTCAGCCGACGGAATCTCCCGGCGGATCAAGTCTTCCACGTGGTCGCAGAGCGCCGCGGTGTCTTCAATTCGGGTGCCGGTATGGCCCCGGAGGTGCAGCTTGAACTGGCCGCCGTCGACATTGGGGAAGAAGTCCTGTCCCAGGAAGGGATAAAGCAGTGCGATCGATATCGCCCAGAACGCGACCATACCCAGCATGACAGGGACGCGATGATCAACACACAGATGCAACAGCTTCATGTAGCCGCTGCGCAGGTGTTCGAATCCTCTCTCGAATGCCTCAGACAACCGTGTGAAGATCGATCTCTTTTTGTGTGCGCTCTCTTCGTGCGGCTTCAGCAGGTACTTTGCCATCGTGGGAACGATGGTTCGCGAGAGGAAGTAGGAGGCCAGCATGGCGAAGACCACCGCCTCGGCCATGGGAACGAAGAGGTATCTCGCGACTCCGCTGAGGAAGAACATCGGCACGAAGACGATGCAGATGCAGAGCGTGGAGACAAACGCCGGAACTGCAATCTGGGCGGCGCCGTCGAGAATCGCCTGTTCGACTTCCTTGCCTTCTTCGATATTGCGATTGATGTTCTCGATCTCGACGGTCGCGTCGTCTACCAGGATTCCGACGGCAAGGGCGAGTCCGCCCAGCGTCATGATGTTGATGGTTTCACCCAGGGCGGCGAGCATCAGCAGGGAACAGATGATAGAGAGCGGAATCGAAACCGCGATGATGATCGTCGAGCGCCAGCTCCCCAGGAAGACGAGGATCATGATGGCGGTAAGCGCCGCGGCGATGATCGCCTCGCGAACCACCCCATTGATGGCCCCACGGACAAATACCGACTGATCGGCGATCGGCTTGACTTTGAGTTGCGGCGGCAACTGTGCCAGGACAGCCGGCAAGGCGGCACGGATGTTGGAGATGATATCCAGCGTGGAGCTCTTACCGATCTTCTGGATGGTCATGAGCGTTGCGCGCTGGCCATCGACACGCACGATATTGGTCTGCGGCGGGAACCCGTCGCGTACGTTGCCGATATCGCGGATGTAGATGGTGGCCCCGTTAGCCGTCTTGATGGGAAGATTGTTCAGCCCCTCGATCGTTGAGGGAGCGCTGTTGGTCTCCACCTGGTAATCCAGGTGGCCCATC
Source organism: Terriglobus sp. YAF25 (assembly GCF_052113305.1). Taxonomy (NCBI): domain Bacteria; kingdom Pseudomonadati; phylum Acidobacteriota; class Terriglobia; order Terriglobales; family Acidobacteriaceae; genus Terriglobus; species Terriglobus sp. YAF25. The sequence continues at coordinate 8,329 of NZ_JBFRCY010000061.1, read as the reverse complement.
TTCACATCGCCGGCCGGCAGGATAATGCTTTGCTGGGCGATGGTGTTTACCACATCCGCCGCCGATACCCCGAACGACTGCATCTTCTGCGTATCGAGATCGACCTGAACCTGGCGCTGCTTTCCGCCGTAGGGGAACGGCATCTGCGCTCCCTGCACGGTAGCGAGCTGCGTACGGATGAAGTTCAGGCCGAAGTCGTTCAGTTGCTGTTCGGTCAGCCCTTGTCCCGACAGGCCAAGCTGCAGGACAGGAACACTCGATGCGCTGTACTGAATGACAAGCGGAGGAGTCGTGCCCTGCGGGAACAGGCGAAGCGCTGTCTGGGAGACTGCCGTCACCTGCGCCACCGCCTGAGCAATGTTCACATTCGAGTGAAAGAAGATCTTTACGACCGAGACGCCATTCAGCGTCTGCGATTCGGTGTGATCGATGTCGTTCACCGTGGTGGTCAGATTTCGCTCGAACGTCACCACGATGCGATCGCTTAACTGCTCGGGCGAGAGGCCGGAGTAGTTCCAGATGACAGAGACCACCGGGATATCGATATTCGGAAAGATATCGACCGGCGTCCGCATCATCATGACCGGGCCAAGAATAAACAGCAGCAGCGACAGCACCACGAAGGTGTAGGGTCGTCGGAGCGCAAGGCGAACAATCCACATGGGGGTCCCTCAAGTGCAAAGTTTATGGGGCGCGTCTGGCGAGAGTCTCACAGAATCATGCGACTTTATGCCCGGGCTGCAGTCTCAATGGGAAGACGCATCCGCGAGCCTTCTGGTTTGGAGCTAATTTCTTTGAATCAAAAGCAGATATCAGATCATCTAACGTAGATCGCTTTTGGAAGGAACGGCCTGTTGCCCATGCCCCAGACGATAACAGCCTCTCATGAATCACTGACGTCCGTCATCTCTCCGGGACCCTCGAGGGTCCTGTTCACCAGCCGGGAAATCGATTTTCCTGAGCCGGTGTTGATGGAGCGGTATGTCTGTGAGCCGGGAGAGCGGGTCGAGGCTCAACTGGATGCCCATATCGTCTCCATGCATCTGGCGCGTTCTACGGTGTTCGAGCAACGCACACCATTGGGCCGGTTCAGAAGCATCGTCAAGTCAGAGGGCGCGATCACGCTGTTTCCGGCGGGCCGGATTACGGAGGTAAAGGTGAAAGGGCCGGCGGAGTTTGCCTACTGTGCCTTCACGCCGGAGTACATGCAGCAGGTCATGGAAGAAGAGTTCAGCGGACGTGCGGTCCCGCTGCACATTCGCACCAATCTCCACGACAGACGGCTGCGCCAGCTCTTCGAAAGGCTCATCGCACTCCTGCAGAGTGGCGCTCCGAGCAGCCGGCTTTATGTAGATTCGCTCACACACGAGCTTGCGATCCGCTCCCTCGAACTGCATGCGGAGAGAGCCTCAGCGTATCGGGAGAAGATCTCTGCGTTGCCGCCGTACATCTTCCGCCGGGTCGCGGAGATGCTTCGCGCCAACCTACATGAGCGGATCCGGCTGGGCGATCTTGCTCAGCTGTGTGGTTACAGCAGAGCCCATTTCCTCCGCATGTTCCAGGTCACTACCGGTGTTACGCCATATGAGTACCACATGCAGATGCGCATCCAGCATGCGATGACGCTGTTGACATCATCGGGAAGCCCGCTCATCGATATCGCCGCGGCATGCGGTTTCTCCAGCCAGTCGCATCTCGCAAGTGTCTTCCGGAAACGTATTGGCACAACTCCGTCAGAGTTCCGGCGTCAGTTGTGATGATGTTTCGCCGCCGTCCCAAGTCACTCAGCGAACACGTTCGTTGAAGTCCCCGAGCGTGGGCAACCGGCAACGTAAGCGCTGAAGGCGCGCCCTATACCAGCCTGGGCAACGCCCCAGGTTAGGTGCCCACAAGGTATTAAAGGGCTGAAGGCCCGCTCTATAGTTCCCAAGTTAGTAGAAGCCGAAGAATTCCATCTTGGAAAGGAAAGACCGTCCGATATCCCCTACGAACGTGTTGGAAGGAACATCCGAGCGCAGCTCCAGTTCGCGCATTAGCGCGAATGCCTCGCTTAAGGGGACGGCTTCAGCCGTCCCATATAGACGCCTGAAAGCAACGCGGCTTTAGCCGCTGAGGTCAAGATTGGTGGGGAATATCGACGAATGAACTATAGAGCGGGCCTTCAGCCCTTTGTCGTTCAATGGCCAAGAGACCTGGGGCGTTGCCCCAGGCTGGTATAGAACGCGCTTTCAGCGCTTATAGCGCAAACTCCACCCATCATCGATAGACAAACCCCAGCGAGTATAGAAACTCCACCATCAGCGCATTTGTCTCGGAGAGATACGGCTCCTTCTTATAGAACGAGTGCACCTGTCCGGGATAGATATGCAGCTCGCACCGCGCGCCTGCGGCTTTCAACTGTGAGGCATATTTGCGCAGGACATCCGCATGGATCACCGGATCATCGCTGCCGCTCATGATCAACATCGGCGGAGCGTCTTTGTTCACATAACTCATCGGTGAAAGCTTTTCGTCGTGATGAAACAGATTGCTTGCATAGTGAACATCGAGCGCCGGGTTCAGCAGCACCAAAGCATCCGGCCTCGCGGAGACGCGCAGATCGTCCTGCGAATCGTCCCACCCCGCTCCGACGGCAGCATACGCAGCGTTGTATCCACCGGCAGAGCTTCCACCTGCTGCAATCTTCTTCGGATCAAGATGGAGTTCCGCTGCATGCGCGCGAATCCATCGCATCGCGCTCTTCGTATCTTCAACGCAGATGCGCGGTTCCTCGTGCGACGTAGGAGCAAGCAAACGGTACTGCAGCAGAATCGCAACCGCGCCATGTGCGGCGACCGCCTTCGCCTGATCGTTGTGCACACCGGGAGCGCCGTTTACCCAGCCACCGCCGTGAATCAGCAATACGGCCGGTCGCTCCGCGGCATAGTCCCGCGCGCCAACGTCCTTCGGCTCAAGAATCCATAGCCCAAGCTCGCGTCCATCCACCTTCTTATAGATGACACGGCGGCCAACCGGCGGGTCCCACGTCTGCGCCGCCGCGGAGATGGTCAATGCCGCAATCAAAACTGCACACCAGCGAAACAGGTTCTTCCTCATGCAAAGAAAAGGAGGCCACATGAGTGGCCTCCTCTGCAACCACTATGTTCTTAGAGTCATATCTGCATTTCCCTGGGTATCCCGGAAGAGCCCCCGCGCCTCTGTGGGATATCCATACGGCACGGCTAAAGCCATGCCCTTAACAGGACAAAGCGCCTCTGGCGCTTCGGGTCAAAACAAGAACGCATCTCCCCCAGCGCCTTCAGCGCTTAGAGCGTGGCACCTTTTATTTGTCCTTTCGGGATGACAAACGAAAAGAGATCGCGGCGAAAGACAATCGAGAGTTTTACTGTGTGAAACAAACTCACGTCCTGGTCGAGGCACCTATTGGCCATCTCCAGAAACAGCGCTCCATTCGGGAAGATCCGCATTCCTGTTGGGAATTCCTTCGCTCAAAGAATCGCGTTCTACCCACAGAGCAAACGTGAAAAATGAAACGTATTCCACCAGAGAAGTTAGGTGAGGCATCCGTATTGACTCGCCTTTGCACCGCAAGTTAGAAGGCTCGTGGAATTTACAACGCCACCGTGCTACAGCCTTCTCGCTCATTCTTAGAAGCAGAAGGCTTAGGAGATCCCCTATGCCTGCAAAACGAGGTTGGTCAGCATTCTTTGCGATCACCTGTCTTTTCCTGCTGCTGATAAGCGCGACGATCAGCCATGCCCAAGCGACTTACACAACGACGTGGGTAGGTAACACGTATTCGACTACCCCCACGTATGTGGGCAATGCCATGCGGTCCATGTGGGTGGCGCCTGAGGGAGTTATCTATACCGCTTCCATGTGGGACGAGAGCCAGGGAAGCATCAATATCTACCAGAACGGCCAGAAAACAGGAACTATCGGCGCGCATGGCGAGACCATGGGCGGGGCGATCAGTGGCGATAGCACCAATCTCTTCGCCGCACTGCAATTCAATACAGCCCTCGGGGGCAGCGGCTATATTGGCCGTTACAACCGCAGCACCCACACGCGGGATCTGACCTGGTCGGCGAGTACAAATAAGACCGAGAAACGCGCGGACGTTATCACCGGCATCGCCGATACTGGAACGCTGGTGTATGTCAGCGACCATCCTGACAACCTGGTGCGGTGCTACACAACCGCCGGCGTGTGGCAATCGGATTGGACCCTCACAGATCCCGGCGCGATCGCGATCGATGGATCGGGGAACGTATGGGTGGCCCAGATGCAGGAGGGAACGATCCAGGAGTTCTCCTCGTCGGGAACCGTGCTCAACACCATCAACATGGGCTCCAGCTCCCGGCCTTCGGCGTTGTACTTTGACAGCGCCAATAACCAGTTGATGGTCGGCGATCAGGGGCCGAACATGAACATCCAGATCTACGGAAATCTGTCGAGCACTCCGACTCTTGTGGGCTCCTTCGGTGTGCAGGGCGGATATCTCGACACGACTGCGGGAGTCAAGGGGCAGACCGGTAGCCAGCGCTTCACGCGCATCGTCGGTATCGGGAAAGACAGCACCGGAAACCTGTACGTCCTCAACAATCCGTGGGGAGGAACCTGGGACCTGGGACGCAATGGAAAGACCGATCTTCACGCTTACAACAGCTCCGGCGTACTGCAGTACACGCTGCAGGGACTGAACTTCGAAGGCAACGCCGCTTTCGACCCGGGTACCGATGGCGCTTACTTATACGGTGGTCAGGACGTATTCTCGGGTACGGGCGGTGGAGGATACGTTGGCAACAGCGTCGATGCACTCGACTATCCAACAGATCCGCGCGTGGACGTGACCAACAACAGCCGCGGATTTGATTTCGGTCTCATGACCAGCGTCAACGGTCATCGCATCCTCGCAGCCACCGGCCAGAATCCTGACCTCTTCATCTTTTCTTATTTCCCCACCGGCCAGTACGCATCGGTCCCTTTCGGCACGCTGCCGGGCCAGACCAGTCCAGCGGGTTATACCAACTACTTCAATACTCTGGCTCGTGTCCGGAACGGCTTTTGTCTCGACACGAATGGCGATATCTGGGTGGGCCTGGATAAGACCAACGCGATCACCCATTACCCGTTGACGGGCTTTGATGCCAATGGCAAGCCGATCTACGGAACGCCAACAACCACGCCGACTCCGTCGACCATTGCGCCACTGGCAGGCATCGAGTACATCCCCTCCACCGACACGATGGTCCTGATGAACGGGAACGGCACCGATTGGACCTCGCTGGGCGGCCGGGTTGAGGTGTACCACGGCTGGATGGCGGGCCACACCACCACTCCCGACAAGGTCATCAACCTGAAGACCACGCAGAACCCCAAGGGACGCGCGGCGGCGGGCAACTATCTGTTCATCTCGTATGTCCACACCGTGCCCGATATCGACGTCTACAACCTGACGACCGGCGCCAATGACCTGACGATGACCACTGCCAACTCCAATGTGGCGGTGGGCAACGATGTTGATTCGATGTACGGCATTCGGGCTTATCAGGCGAGCAATGGCGACTACCTGGTCAGCAAGGACAATTACAACAACAACTCGATCATCATTCACAGAATGACAGTCGGCACTCCGACGCCTGACTTCAGCATCTCGGATACACCGAGTTCGCAGACGGTAACGCAGGGCAACAGCACCACCTACACAACGACGGTCAGCGCACTGAATGGCTTCACTGACACGGTGAATCTGAGTGTAAGTGGACTGCCAACCGGAGCTACCGCCAGCTTCAGTCCAACGTCCGTCTCCGGCTCGGGAAGCTCAACGCTGTCGGTGACGACTGCGACGACAACCCCAGCAGGCACATACACACTTACGATCACGGGCACCAACGGCACTCTGACGCACACAGGTACAGTGACGTTGATTGTGCAGGGACCGTCTAACTTCAGCATCTCGGCGACTCCAAGCTCGCAGACAGTGACGCAGGGTAATAGCACCACTTACACAACGTCGATCAGCGCTGTGAACGGCTTCACCGGCACGACGAGTCTGAGCGTGAGCGGCCTGCCTACCGGAGCTACCGCCAGCTTCAGCCCAACGTCAGTCGCGGGTTCAGGTAGCTCGACGCTGACGGTCTCGACCGCAACGACAACTCCAGTGGGCACATACACACTGACGATCACGGGCACCAGCGGCAGCTTGACGCACTCGGCGACCGTGACGCTGGTGGTGCAGGGACCGGCGGACTTCAGCATCTCGGCCACACCGAGTTCGCAGACGGTGACGCAGGGCAACGGCACCACCTACACAACAACGATCGGCGCGCTGAACGGCTTTACCGATACGGTAAGCCTGAGCGTGAGCGGACTGCCTACCGGAGCCACAGGTGGCTTCAGCCCAACGTCGGTTGCCGGCTCGGGAAGCTCGACCCTAACGGTCTCGACTGCAACGACAACACCAGCGGGCACCTACACCCTGACGATCACGGGCGCCGACGGTAGCTTGTCGCACTCGGCGACGGTAACGCTGGTGGTCAATACGGCCACAGGTGGTCTGCCGACGGGTTGGACGGACCAGGACATCGGAGGCGTCAGCATTGCTGGTAGCGCCAGCTACAGCAGTGGCACGTATACGGTGAACGGTTCCGGCAGCAGCATTAGCGGCACCGCCGATCAGTTCAACTATGCGTACCAGACAGCGGGAACCAGCTACACCATCACAGCCCGGGTAGTCAGCATGACCAACACCAACAGCGGAGCCCAGGCAGGCGTGATGATCCGCGAGACACTCGCTACGGGCTCGACGATGGCGAACATCAACGTCACCCCGGGGAACGGCGTCACCTGGGTCACACGCACAACGACCGGCAGCGCTACGAGCGGCAGCAGAACCGCCGGCCTCGCGGCTCCCTACTGGGTTCGTGTCGTGCGCAACGGCAGCACCTTCACCGGCTACTACTCCTCGGACGGTGTGACCTGGACCCAGCAGGGCACGGTCACCATCTCAATGGCGAGTAGCGCGTACATCGGACTGGTCGTCAGTAGCCGGAACAACGCCCAGCTGTGCACCGCAACCTTCGATAACGTGTCTATCACCACACCTTAGCCCGGAGAAGGGCAGGCGGAACCACCGAGATCTCGCTCGTCTGGGCGAGATCTCGGCGTTTAACGGTTTGGCTCTGCGTTGCGAGCGTTTACCCAGCGAATAAGCGCTGAAGGCGCGCTCTATACCAGCCTGGGGCAACGCCCCAGGTATCCGGCACATTTGTAGTTCAAGGGCTGAAGGCCCGCTCCATAATTCTGAAGGCAAATTTGTCGATACATCTCGTCTTGACCTCAGCGGCTAAAGCCGTACTCCTTTTGCACCTTGTACGACACGGCTGAAGCCGTGTCCTTAAGCAAGGCATTCGCGCTATGCGCGAAAGAGGCTTCGCTCGAATCTCCCACCCATTGCATGGGCTCTGTCGAATTCGTCAATACACACTAAGGCAAAGTAACGAAATGCGCCGCCTGATCGGCAAGGGAACTGCCGCCGATAAAAACCGTGTACTCCGCCGGTTCGATCACCCGCTGACTCTTCGCGTTATAGAAGGAGAGCTCCTCAAAACCGAGTGGGAACTCGATCTTCCTTGACTCGCCCGGCTTGAGCGTCACGTGTGCGAACCCTTGCAGGCTGTGTACCGGTCGTTCAATGCCCGCGACACGGATGTTGGTATAACGCTCGACGCCTTGAATGGTCACTAAAATTTCTGGCTCATCGAAGGAAGGTGCGGGATATGATATCTGCTATCCCCGAGACCTTCCGATCTTTTGTGGCCAGTCATTCCTCAGTGCCTCCYGGGCTCATGTGCAGATCGGCTGCCGATTTGGGATGCAAGGAGTTCGCGAAGATGGACACGCTCATCCTGCTTGAAGACGACAGCGAGCACACAAAAAACGTCAAGGAAGGGGATATTCAGAACCCTGACGGCATTACGAGCTTGCAGCCAATCACGAGTAAATTGCAGATGTACGATGCCAATGCTGCCAAGGCTGCATTGGGAGACGCGGCGGCATCTCTGGGCGGGGCGTATTGCAACCATATTGCCGCCAAGATCGTGGAATTTGCCGATAAGGTGATGCAGAAGGATCGCTCCGGGCCGAACCGAAAGGACTTTTCGGACTTTCAGATCGTTATCGAATTCCATCAGACCAATCGCAGGCTGGCTCGGGAAATTACCAGAGCGTTTCTGAAGCTGAGGGATGACAAGTCATTCAAGAAGCTATCGGACAAGAATAAGATTGCGGTTCGAGTGCACCGGGTTTTTCTCGTGTCGTGTGAGAG
>NZ_JBFRCY010000060.1:0-20336 GCF_052113305.1 Terriglobus sp. YAF25 | reverse complement strand
CCGCTGCACACCCCTTCCGGGATACCCAGCAACAGGGAAAATGCTCTATTTGCTGATCCCCAACAACTGGGTGCCCCATATCTCGGCAACGCCGAGATGTGGGTTTGCAGAATGCTTGGATGACGGTGGCGCTCACCCACATCTGGCGATGCTGCCGCCAGATATGGGGCATCCAGTGTTGAGGTGGTTAGCTTTCCAGTGCTTCGCGTAAGCGGCCGCCGGCTTGTTGCAGCTTGGCGACGGCCGCATCGGTGGAGAGGCCGAGCTTCTGCATCACTACCGCGACCTTTACACTGCCGGCTTCGATCAGCAGTTCGGCGGCAGTTTTCTGATCGACTCCGGTGATCTCCATGATGATGCGGGCGGCGCGATCGACCAGCTTCTCGTTCGTCGGCTGCACGTTCACCATCAGGTTGCCGTAGGTCAGGCCGGTGCGGATCATCAGGCCGGTCGACAGCATGTTCAGCACCAGCTTCGTCGCGGTGCCGGCCTTCATGCGGGTGCTGCCGGTCAGGACCTCCGGGCCGGTGAGAGGAGTGATCTCCATCTCAGCTTCTTTCGCCAGCGGCGAGCCGGGAACACACGACAGGCCAACGGTCAGCGCGCCGATCTCGCGGGCCCAGGCGATAGCGCCCAGAACATAGGGAGTGCGCCCGCTCGCGGCGATCCCGACCAGGGTGTCTCCCGAGGTGAAGTCCGCTGCTTTTAAGTCCGCGGCGCCCTGCTCGCGGGAGTCCTCTGATTTCTCGCTCGACTTACGCAGCGCCGAATCGCCGCCTGCGATCAGGCCCTGCACCAGCGTCGGCGGAACGGAGAAGGTCGGTGGGCATTCCGAGGCGTCGAGCACACCCAGGCGGCCTGAGGTGCCGGCGCCGATATAAAACAGCCGTCCGCCGCCCACGATGCGAGGTACCAAAGCGTCCAACACAGCGGCGATGTGCGGCACCTCGGCTTCCACCGCGGTGATCACGGCCGCGTCCTCGCGGTTGATCAGGCGCAGCATCTCTTCCGTCGGCAGGGAATCGATGGCGGTGGTGCGGGGGTTGCGGCTCTCGGTAGGAATGCTGGCGAGTTGGACAGAATCGATCGGCACGAGACAATTATCTAGTTGCGCCCATGGAGTTGTCAGTTCGGCCGGGGTTGGCGCAAAAGGGGTGTCATGCGGAAGTTCCGTTTCCTTGTTGTCCTGTTTGCGGCAGCCGTCGCCTGCGTAGCGCAGGCGAAGAAGCCTCTGGTGGTTATGGTTTCAGTCGATGGCATGCGGCCCGACTACGTAACCTACGCCGAAGAACACAAGCTGGCCCAGGGCGCTCCCATCGACTACAACATTCCGGAGTTCTGGAACCCGTCGCCGCAGGATGACGGCAGTACGCTCGAAAATGCATCGACGCCTGCGGGCATGCTGAAGGATCTCGAAAAGACCCTCGGCCGCTATCCCAGCAAGGTGGTCGATGTCGCCAACGACCATAAGCGGGTCGCCTTTGCGGTCGCCATCCTGAAGCAGTACCACCCGGGTCTACTGGCAGTGCATCTCGCCGGTCTGGATACGGCGCAGCATGATCACGGTCCCTTCTCGGAGGCGGCCAACGCCGCCGTGCAGGAAGAGGACAAGCTGCTCAAGGAGATCTACGACGCTGCCTACGCGCAGGACAAGAACGTCATCTTCTGTGTGCTGAGCGATCACGGCTTTGAGCCCGTGAACTACTACGTCTCGCTCAAGAGGGCGTTTGTCGATGCTGGGCTGATCGCGGTGGACGCGAAGGGCAACGTCACCTCATGGAAAGCGATGCCGTGGGTCTCGGGCGGAACGGCGGCCATCATGCTCAACGACCCCAACGATGCGGAGACGAAGCAGGCGGTATCGGCGTTGCTGCGTAAGTTGGCGATCGATCCGGCCAACGGTATCGGCCACGTCTACAACCGCGAGGAGACGGTGGCGATGGGCGGCTATCCGGAAGCGGCCTTCCTGGTGGCTTTGCGGCCGGGCTGGCAGGCGATTGCGGAGCTGAAGCCGGAAGTGGCGACCGGAGTTTCGAACCTGGGAGCACACGGCTACCTTGCCAGCGATCCGGCCCTGCGGTCGGCATTTTTCATCATGGGACCCGGCCTGAAACCAGGTAAAGACTTAGGGCTCATCGACATGCGGCAGATTGCCCCCACTTTGGCGGGCGTGCTGGGGGCGCAGCTCTCAACGGCCGATGGCAAGGCGATTGACCTGAAATAGTCCCGCAGATGTCCTGGAGCGTTTTTCCTGTAGGTGTAGCGTAGGGTTTCCGCATCTATGGGCGTTTTCCCGCAAATGAAAACGCCGCAGCACGCTCTTCCGGGATGCCCAGCAACCGGGAAAACGCTCTAAAATAATAGAGATTCTTGGAGAAAACACGAACCATGGCAGCAGCAACCCAGCTCAGCCTGCAGCAGCAGGTCGAAGAGGCCGCCCGCGTCGCGGGTCTTACGGTCAGCAATACCACCTCCGGTGCCGATTTCAGCGGCAAGCCCACTGCGAAGTTCACCCTCGCCAACCCCGAGGGCAAGTCTGAGACGCTGGAGATCAGCGCCGACTTCGACTTCGGCCGCGCGGAGACTCAGGCCGAGCTGAAGACCTACTTTGCCGACTCCGCCAAGCGCCTGAAGAATCCGCGGCCTGACACCTACGTCACCATGCACGGCCTGCCGATCAGCTTCTCGAAGTTCGCGTGGCCCTTCCACACCTCCACCTCGGGCGCGGACACGTACATCGTGCACGGCGAGGCCTGGCTGGAAGACGGAGCGCAGCCGGTGCTGCACGCCAAGGTCTCGGCGTCGATGACGCTGACCTTCGCCGAGATCGTTCCGGCGATGGAGCAGCCCTTCGCCGAGAGCTTCATCTACAACGCCGTCCGCAAGACCATGGACCAGGGCCAGTTGGAGTTTGTGAAATCCGGTAACCGCCAGCCGGTACCGGTCACGACCCGCTACTACTCACGCTGGCGCAAGACCTTCGTCTTCAACGACACCGTCGAGCAGCAGCGCCTCGACTTCATCGCGAAGAAGGTCTTCTGGCTCTCGGGCGTGCTCGGCGGCGGCCAGCCGGTATGGGTGCTCGATCCGCGCGATGCGCAGTATCTGAACACCACGGTCGAAGACCTGAAGAAGGTAGCGACTGCCCTGGCGTCGGACGGCGTCATCCAGCTCACGGCTGGAGCCGAGTATGCGACGCCAACCGAGGGCCTGATGCATCATCGTGCAGAGTATGAGAAGGAAATGCAGGACTCGGTGAACTTCACCAAGCCCCAGTTCAACGAGGATATGCGCGCCGGCAAGGCGAACATGTAGCAATAACAAGATTGGAAAGGCCCTGCGACTATTCCGGAGAAGGAGATAGTCGCAGGGCTTTTTGTTTTAGGGGAGCTTTGTTTTTATAGGAATATTCCTATAATCTAGATGGCGTGACGGCGAAATCACCTGTTGAGCAGAAGCCGAGGTCCGCGGTTATTTCGTGGGAGGGAAATAGCAGAGAAGTTCTTCTCGGATGGCCATCGGCGGTAAGGATTGACTTCGGCAACTCTCTTCGCGAAATGCAGGAAGGGCGTCCGGCACGGCTTGATGTTAGACCGATGCCCTCAATTGGTCAGGGCGTCTTTGAGTTGAAGACGGACGACGAAGCGAAATGGTATCGGCTGTTGTATCTGGCTCGAATCGATGACGTCCTCTATGTCCTTGACTGTTTTGAGAAAGACACTCGCAAGACAGAGAAGAAAGACCTCGATCGAGCAGCAACGCGATTGAAACAGGTACGTCAAAGGCTCATGGAGGAGCGACGGGATGCCAAGCACAAAGGTACAAAATAAGCCGACGCACGTAACCAGAGGAGACATCTTCGATGACCTGGGGCTTTCTCCGCAGGAGGCAGCGGAGGCAAAAGTCAAAGCGGATCTCTGGAGAGATTTGATCGCCCAGATCGAGAAACAGAAGCTCACACAGAAGAATCTGATTCAACTTCTCGGCGTGCATCAGCCTGAAGTCAGCAATCTGCTCAACGGCAAGCTTTCCAAGTTTGCGTTTGGAACCCTGATTCGATATGCCGTCAATTTGAATCTGAATGTGAGCGTTAGGCTGACCGCACCAAAAACCATCAAACGGCCAGTTTCACAAACCTGGGCGCAGGAAAAGCGTCAGAGACGTGCCTCCGCTTAGAGAGTAACCGCGGGCGATGGGAACAGTGTGGCGGACCGTGGAAGCGTAGAATCTGTATTCATGACGATCCCTTCCGCTGCCGACCACAAGCGCTACTTCATCGATACTCTCGGCGTCTCGGAGCGGCTGATGGAGCGCTGCCTAGGTGAGGCTCTTTCCGCCGGTGGTGACTATGCCGATCTTTACTTTGAATCGGTGACGTCAACTTCGATTGGCGTTGATGAATCGCTGGTGAAGTCGGCCAGCCAGGGCATTAGCGTTGGTTGCGGCATTCGGGTTTTGAGTGGTGAGCGGACGGGGTTTGCGTATACCGACGATCTCTCGCCGGAGCGGCTGCTACGTGCTGCTCGTACTGCGGCGTTGATTGCCAGCGGACCGGCGAAGCAGCAGGTACAGGGATTCACCTCGCCCACGACGCCGGAGCTTTATCCTGTCGCAGGCGCCAGCACTGATGCTGAGATCGCCGGCAAGCTGGAGCTGATTCTGCGGGCTGATCGTGCCGCTCGCGCTTACGATTCACGGATTACGCAGGTGCGTGCCGGCTACAACGATGAGCTGCGCCGCATTCTCGTCGCTGCCAGCGATGGTACGTTCGCGAGCGACACGCAGCCGCTGGCTCGTTTCAATGTCTTTGTCATTGCGAAGGATGGAACCAATACGGCGCGCGGCAGCAGCGGTGGGGGCGGACGCATCACCATTGATTACTTTGAGACGGTGAAGACGCCCGAACACTTTGCCCACGAAGCGGCGCGTACGGCCATCCTGCAGCTTGGAGCGATTGCCGCTCCTGCAGGCGAGATGCCGGTCGTGCTTGGTCCTGGCTGGCCGGGTGTGCTGCTGCATGAGGCTGTGGGGCATGGACTCGAAGCAGACTTCAATCGCAAGAAGACCTCGGCGTTCGCGGGTCTTATTGGTCAGCAGGTTGCCAGCTCGAAGGTAACGGTGGTCGATAACGGCATCATCCCCAATCGGCGCGGATCGCTGAACGTCGACGACGAGGGCACACCGACGCGCGAGAATGTGTTGATCGAGAACGGCATCCTGAAAGGCTATCTCTCTGACAAGCTCTCGGCGCGGCTGATGGGGATTCCGTCGACCGGCAGCGGACGCCGTGAGAGCTATCAGCACATCACCATGCCTCGCATGACCAACACCTACATGCTCAACGGCGAGGACATGCCCGAGGACATTATCAAGAGCGTCAAGCGCGGTCTCTATGCGGTGAACTTCGGYGGTGGGCAGGTGGATATCACCAACGGCAAGTTCGTCTTCTCGGCGAGCGAGGCCTATCTGATCGAGGACGGCAAGGTGACGGCTCCGGTGAAGGGGGCCACGCTGATCGGTAATGGGCCCGAGGCGTTGAAGTATGTCTCGATGGTGGGGAATGACCTGGCCCTGGATGAGGGGATTGGCACCTGCGGTAAGAGTGGGCAGAGTGTTCCTGTGGGTGTGGGTATGCCGACGGTGAAGCTCGACAAGATGACTGTGGGTGGAACGAATTAAGGCGTTTGAGATTTTGAAACAACCTTAAGTGCCCCAACAAAAAGCGTAGGTGGGTAGGCAGGCGACAGAGTTATAGAGCGGGCCTTCGGCCCTTTAATTCTTCTTGGGCCGGGTACCTGGGGCGTTGCCCCAGGCTGGTATAGAACGCGCCTTCAGCGCTGAAAACCATTCAACCATTCAACCATTCAACTACTTCCCTAGATCCAGCCGCCGTCGATCACGTGGCACTGGTTTGTGATGGCTGCGCTATCGTCCGATGCGAGAAAGAGCACCAGGCGTGCGACTTCCTCCGGCAGGATCATGCGTTTGATGGCCTGCGCTCCCAGGACCGTGGCGGTGTACTCAGGCGTCAGCCACAGGCGTTGTTGTTTTTCTGTCAAAATCGCGCCCGGCATCACACAGTTCACGCGGACGTTATCTTTGCCGGCGAGATGGGCCAGCGTCTTTGTCAGGCCTACGATTGCGGCTTTGGCGGTGGTGTAGACGGGCAGGTCGGTGGAGGGAATGACCCAGGAGATCGAGCCCATGTTGACGATCGATCCGTGCTGCTTTTGCCGCATGCCGGGAAGCGCAGCCTGCGACAGGAAGAACTGGTGCTTCAGGTTCACGGCCATCAGCTCGTCCCAGCGCTCCGGCGTAACTTCGTCCAGGCTATGACGAATGTCGTTGCCGGCATTGTTGACCAGTACGTCGAGCGCTCCCCATTGCGTTTCTACGGCGCGTAGAGCCTGTTGTGCAGCAGTGGTGTCGGTCAGGTCACAGCGCAGAAAGAGAGGAGCTGGAAAGCCATTCTGTTGCAACCGCAAGGCGAGCGCCTCGCCTGCTTCCTGATGTAGATCCAGGAAGGCGACGCGGGCACCCTGCCGGGCGAAGGCCTCCACGATGGCCTCGCCGATGCCGGTGGCTCCGCCGCTGACCAGCACGACGCGGTCACGCAGGCTGGGGTAGGTCGCAAATTGCGAGGTGTGCTCCATTCCTTCTCCTCTGTCGAGGAGAAGTCTCGCACATCAGGGAGTGGCAGCAGATATCCTTGAAGGCGGAATGACAATGACAACGGAAGAACTCTCGCAGCAACTGGATCTGAACTCTCTCGCACAGCAGGTGGTGGAGCGCGCCCTGCAGGCCGGCGCCACGGACGCCGAGGCTGTGGTCTACGAGGGCGATGAGTTTTCTACCAGCGTCCGTCTGGGCCAGGTCGAGACGCTGCAGGAGTCGGGTTCACGTGCCGTTGGTCTAAGGGTCTTTATCGGGCAGCGGACGGCGAACACGTCTTCGTCGGATCTGTCGGAAGCATCGATCCGCCGCCTGGTGGAAGGTGCAGTCGGACTGGCGAAGATTACCAGTGAAGATCCCTTCGCCGGACTTCCGGAGCCGGATGAGTTTGGTTCGTTGTCCGGCGATCTGGGCCTGTACTTCGACGATGTCTACTCGCTTCCGGTGGAGCAGCGCATCGAGATGGCGCGCCGGTGCGAGGCTGCGGCGATGGCGGCGGATACGCGCATCCAGAACTCCTCAGGAGCGGACTTCGACGCCGCTACCTCGCGCAAGATCGTCGTTAACTCGCGCGGCTTCAGTGGCGAGTATCGCCGCAGCTACTGCGGGTTCTCTGTCTCTCCCATCGCGCAGGACACGACGGGAACCATGCAGCGCGACTACTGGTACTCCGCGGCACGGCGTATTGGAGCTCTGGAGTCACCCGAAGAGGTCGGAAAAGAAGCGGCCCGCCGCGCCCTGCGCCGCCTGGGAGCGCGTCGTGTGCCGACGCAGAAAGCTCCGGTCGTCTTCTCGCCGGAGATCGCGCGCAGCCTGATGTCGAATATCTTCGATGCTGCGAACGGGGACGCGATCTATCGCCACGCCAGCTTCTTCGCCGGCCAACTCGGCGAGCAGGTTGCCGGAGAGAACGTCACCATCGTCGATGACGGGACGCTGGTCTTCAACGGTGCGGCGGGGTTCGGTACCTCGCCTTTCGATGGAGAGGGCCTGCCGACGCGCCGCACCGTTATTGTCGAGAACGGCGTGCTGAAGAGCTACGTCCTCAACAGCTACACCGGCCGCAAGCTGGGGCTGCGGTCGACGGGCAATGCTTCGCGCGGCCTGGCGGGCACGCCTGGTATCGGTGCGGGGAACTTCTTCCTGCAGCCCGGCAGCATCACGCCGCAGCAGTTGATCGGCGATGTGAAGAGCGGCCTGTACGTAACGGAGACGATGGGCTTCGGGGTGAACCTGGTGACGGGCGATTATTCGCAGGGCGCCAGCGGTCTGTGGATCGAGAATGGCGAGCTGGCGTATCCGGTGGAAGAGATCACCATCGCCGGCAATCTGAAGGACATGTACCGCAATATTGTGGCGATCGGGAATGATCTGAACTTCCGGTCATCGAGTGCGAGCCCGACGATTCGGATTGAAGGAATTACGATTGCGGGAAGTTAGAACGTATCACCAGTATCCGGTGAGCCCATAATCGGGTGCCCCAGGTACGCGAAGCTTACCTGGGAGTATCGAGCGCAAGCTCGATCCGTTCTTTGATTACTCGTGGCTTCTTCGCCCACCCTAACTTCGTGAGGGTGGGGCACCCGGTTTGGGATGTCTCGGTAGAGAAGCGGGTCCTTCGCCTCCCTGCCCCAGCCAGCGAAGCTGGCCGGGGACCCCGTTCGGCTCAGGATGACAAACAAAAAGATATTGATAGGTAGCGTAGAAGATTCCTTCCCATCAGCAGGGAACCGTGTCATCATCGCGGCATTATGTACAAACGTTCGATCGTCCTCGCACTTCTGATGTTGTTCTGCTTTGCACCTCTCGCCGACGCCATGATGGCTCGGACTCACCGTACCAATGTTCGTGCGCACCGTCGCCATAAGGCGGCCCGCCGCCATTACCATCGCGGTTAGAAGCTCTCCATCCAATGGGCGTTTTCTGCAACGAAAACGCCGCTGTACGCCCTAAATCCTTCCACAGAATGCACGCTTGACGGACCGCTGGAACGGGCCTAAGCTCGTTTCATGGATGGCGAAGAAAAAGCGAAAGAACTCTTCCCCATTCTGCCGGGAGCTACCGGTATGGTCCGTATGGCGGCGCAGGCCGAACATGTAGATGACGGCCACGATGTCGAGTTCTGCGGGATGAAGGTTAGCGGCATCCTCAACCGCTCCGTTTCCAAGCGGATGCATTGGATGGCCTGGAGCATTAACCCTTACCGCGGATGCGAGTTTGGTTGCCGCTACTGCTATGCGCGGTATACCCATGAGTTTCTGGCGCCGAAGGATGGACCTGCGGAAGGCCAGCCGGACTTTCACGATCCGGAGGTCTTCGAACGGAAGATCTTCGTCAAGGAGAACGCAGCCTGGCTGTTGGAGCAGGAGTTGCGCCGGCTGGAGAGACAGGGACACATCACGGACGAGATCGCGCTCGGTACGGCGACCGATCCATGGCAGCCGATCGAGCGGCGGCAGAAGGTGACGCGGAGCCTGCTGGAGGTTCTGGCGCGCCGTAGCGGAATCCGTCTCGGCATCGTGACCAAGTCCACGCTTATCCTCCGTGACCTCGATCTGCTGCAGGAGATCGCCCGCAAGAGCGTTCTGGTGGTGCACCTCACCGTCACCACACCGGACGTGGAGCTGGCGCGGAAGCTGGAGCCGCGCGCTCCGCGTCCCGACTTGCGGCTGGCGACCGTGCAGAAGCTCCGTCAGGCGGGCATCATCGTGGGCGTTCTGAACTCACCGCTGCTGCCCGGTATTACCGACACCATGACAGCGATCGATCGCATGGCGAAGCTGGCCGCTGACCACGGAGCCTGTTTCTTTGCCGCCAACCCGCTGTTCCTGAAACCGTGTTCGCGACCTACCTACCTGAGCTTCATCCGCGAACACTTTCCCGACCTGGGGCCGGAATACGCCCGCCGGTTCCAGGATCGGGACTTTGCCGACAAAGCCTACGCTGCACGCCTGAGCGCGATGGTAACGGCGATCTGCCGCAAGCACGGCCTGAATAAGCGTGCGATGGACTCCCTGCTCTCGCAGGAGACCGCACAGAAGATGCCTGCGGCGGCTGTGAGGGGACCGGCGCAGCAACGGCTCTTTGGTTGAATAGTTGAATTGTTGAATAGTTGAATAGTGTCTCGGGACGTCGGTGTTCCAGCCCGCGAACTCTGCGGCTGCCACAGGGGCTAAGGGAACTATTCAACCATTCAACTATTCAACCAACCAACTAGCTTTTCCGGGGATGCGCTTCCTGGTGCTTCTGTGCCGCTGACAGGCGGACATGCGCCCGGCCGGCATCGATGGCGGCGTGAGGCGATGCCTCTTTCTTCGGAGGTTCCCAGAGGCGGAAGCCGCCGGCAAAGGCGTTCACGTTTTCGCCGAGCAGGACGCCCTCGGGCAGTTCGTCCAGCAGCTTGGCATTGCCTCCGCCGAGCACCACGTATTCGCAGAGCAGGGCAGCGCGCAGGCGCTCGATGATGTCGTGGACAGACCGCTGCCAGCGCTTGCGGCCGCGGCGTTCCAGGCCCTCTTTGCCGACATACTCTTCGTAGGTTTTGCCCTTGCGATAGGGCAGGTGTGCCAGCTCCATGGGAGCGATGGCGCCGTCCAGAATCATTGCGGAGCCCAGGCCGGTGCCCAGGCCGAGAAAGAGCATGCGGCCGCCCTTGTAGCTGCCCAGGGCCTGCATGGCTGCATCGTTCAGGATGCGGACCGGCTTCCCGAAGGCCGCTTCATAATCAAAGTCCACCCAGCCGGAGCCGAGATTATGCGGTTCGTCGGCCGGGCGGTTGCCGACCACCGGACCAGGAAAACCAATGGAGACGCAGTCGTACTGCCAGGATTCGGTAGCTGCCAGTACCTCTTCTGCCATGTAAGTGGCAGTCGCGTCCGGTCCGGAAGCGATCTTGATGGCGGTCTTTTTTCCGGTGGCCAGGACTTTGATATGGGTGCCGCCGACATCGATCACCAGGACTTTACGCATGTAGATGTGCTCCAATCACATTTCAACATTACCCAAAACCGTTACCGTCGCGGATYTGCAGAAAAACTTCTGCTGCAATGCGGCGTTTCGGATGGGATAGTAACAGTAATTGATGCCTTGGAAATCTCTGCTGAACTGGAAGGCGCAGGTCTGTAGTCCGGGAGCCTGATGCGGCAAGAATTGTTCGATCTGATCATGGTCCCGCTGATGACCTTCTTTTTTGCCGCGCTGCAAAAGGGAAGGCCGCAGCGTCGCTACCGGCTATGGCTCGCCGGCTGGCTGCTGGAGCTTACCAGCATGGCCATCTGGGAGTGGGAGCAGATCTCCCATATCAGCACCCCCGTCATTGAGACGGTACGGATATGGGCCATCGTCTTTGCGGGAATCGCTTTCCTACTCTCCTTCGGGCAGAAGGACCTTACGTTCCGGCAGTTGTGCAGCTTTGGCCTTGCGCTGAGTGTTCCTGCGTGCCTTGGAATTCTCCTGATCAATAACGGGACGGCACGCAAGTGGATGATCGTTGTTCTGATCGTCGGCGGGGAGGTGCTGGCGGACTGGTCGCTGCGGCGTAGCTATGGCTTGCAATCGAAGGTGCGGCTGCTGGTGCTCGATATCCTGGCGGTGGTCTCCGGCGCGGTCATGCTCCGGCTGGTAGCCACCAATCAGATGGAGGTGATCTACGCCGTCATTCTGGCGGAGATCTTCACTGCCTGCGGTCTGATGTTCCTGACGCTGCCGTCACGCAACCTCGCGGGCCAGTGGATCGCATCGCAGGGCTTCTTCTTCTGGGCGCTGCAATATCCGCTGTACTGGTGGATGGGGGACAGACCCGGCTGGGAATCGTCCTTCATCCTCTCGGCCAACGAGGCTGCGCTTCGGGTCTACGGCTATGGCATGGAAGAGTTCCTCGGGTTGTCGGTTCCGGAGATCTTCCCGCCGGAGGATGCAGCGGCACGCGCGGAGATGTTGCGGTATGAACGAAGGTTCGAAAGGTATCAGACGCTCACCCGCCGAAAGGATGGAAGCAGCTTTCACGCGGAGATGACGATGTATCCGGTTACCTTCCAGGGCCAGTGGGCGCGGTTTCTGCTGGTGGTCGACACGACTGAGCACGTGGAACTCAACCGGGAGCTGGTGCGCCAGGCACAACACGATCACCTGACTGGTCTGCCGAACAGGACGCTGTTGGAAGACCGCATGAGCCAGTGGCTTGCCATCGCGCAGCGCAGCGACAAACCGGCGGCGCTAATGACGCTCGATCTCGACCGCTTCAAACATATCAACGACACCTACGGCCATCTGGTTGGCGATGAGTGCCTGAAACAGGCAGCAGCGCGGATGCAGTCGCGTATTCGGCAGAGCGATACACTGGCGCGCACCGGTGGCGAGGAGTTCACCCTGATCGTCAACCACATCTCGTCAGAGGATGGCGCCAGGAGCCTGGCAGAAAGCCTGCTACGGCTATTTGACCGGCCATTGCATATCAACGGTCTGATTATCCCCATCACCATCAGTATCGGTGTCGCTATCTATCCGGCAGACGCTCACGATCTGGACACGCTGCGTCAACTCTCAGACGATGCCCTCTACCAGGCCAAGCGGACAGGACGGAACCGCGTGGTCTTCGCCGGGCACATGCCTGCTACGGATGTTCGGCAGCTGACTTCAGATTAGTCAGGCCGCGCTCAAAGTCCGGACCAACCATCTTGTCCATGCTGGTAAAGACCATCATGAGCTTCGTCATGAAGCTGGAGGGGCCGTCCATGGTCCAGCGGACTGTCGTGGGGCCGGCAGGCGAACCGGAGTAGTAGAACATTGCCGTGTTCTTGCCTTCGAAGGGCTTGATGAAGTCCAGACGGATGCCGGTCTTTTCCGGCGTGGCGGAGAGGATCTCCATCTCGCCTTCGCCGACCTTACTGTTGCCCTTCCAGTGATAGATGGCGCCCGTTCCCGAGTCTGGTCCGGAGTAAGTTACCTGCATCGCTGGGTCGAGCTTTGCCCACGGAGACCATGCGTCCCAGTGATGGAAGTCGGTGACGAAGGCGGCGATCTTTTCCGGCGGAGCTGCAATGGTGGCGGAACGCTCGACGTGGAAGGTGGCCGGCTTGGTAGCGGCCAGAACCAGAATGATGACTACGGCGAGAACAAAGACAGCTGCAATCAGCTTCAACATGCGAAGCCTCCCGGATTGAGATTATTATTGCGCCGCTGCGGGCTTATCGTCAGCCTTCGGCTTGTCGTCTTCTGCCTTCTTGGCCGTGAAGGTGCCGGGATAGCCGAGAGGCTGTACATCGATGGTGCCAGCCAGTGAGCCGTCTTCCGCGATGGTGCCGACCCAGGTCAGAATGAGCGCCTGGCCTTCATACTCGCCGCCATGCTTGAAGGTAAGCTTCGTGTCCTCCAGCGTCCCAGTCACGTCGTACGACTTGTTGCTGAGCGAGCATTTCCCGGTGATCTTATTGTCTTTGTCGATCGAGAACGTGCAGCTCTCATTGACCGGATAGCCGTTGACGTCGCCATAGATCTTCCAACTGCCTGCAACAGGAGTGGTGGTGGCGGCAAAGGCGGTGGCCGTTAGCGAGAGTACAAGCGCGGCGAAGCGTTTCATCGATGGTCTCCTCGGGGATGGGTGCAGCCAATATTACATGACGCAGATTGACAAGCCACCAGAAAAGCGCAGAGACTCGCAATCGAAGGTTTCCCACAAGGAGAAAAGAGAGATGCGGATGAATCGGCGGCAGTTTATGGGCGGCGCGGCGGCGGTTGCGGCGGCAGGTGTGATGGGACGGATGGCATGGGCCGATCCGCTCGGCCTGCCTCTCGGTATCCAGCTTTACACCGTGCGCGATCCCATGATGAAAGACACCGTGGGCACCGTGAAGCAGATTGCCGGGATGGGCTACAAGGAAGTTGAGACGGCTGGTTACGGCACCATTAAAACAGCGGCCGAGTTCCGCAAGGTGCTGGATGACGCCGGTCTGAAGTGGTGGATGGCGTTCCAGGCTACGACTATCTGCTCAAGAACACCAACCCGGCCAATGTGAAGTTCGAGATCGACTGCGGCTGGATCACCGTCGCCGGATACAAGCCGGGCGACTACGTGAAGAAGTTCCCCGGTCGCATCAAGATGCTGCACATCAAGGACTTCTCAAGTTGGGAGAGCGGTAAGACCGGCGAGAGCGCCAAGGGTACGGAGATCGGCAAGGGCAAGGTGGACTATAAGGCGATCTTCGCCAGCGTAAAGGGCACCGGAGTCGAGCATATCTTCGTCGAGCAGGAAGCTCCTTACACGCTGCCTCCGCTTGAGGCGGCAAAGGCCGACTTCGACTATCTGCATTCGCTGTCGTAAGCGGAGATTGACTCAAGTACAAAGCGCGGGCTCAAGAGCCCGCGCTTTTGTTGTTAGGAAGGGCTAGAGGGATCGACATGTTTGATAGAGCCCATGCACTGGATGCCCATCCATCGCAACGCAATGGGTGGGATATTGGGAGCCCGAGCGAATTTGTTTATCAGAGTGGTGCCCCCGGGCATATGAGCCCGGCTTTTCCCTCGCAGGCAGAATTTCTTCTACGGTGTGTTCATAGATTCGCTTTGCATTGGGAGTTATAGAGCGGGCTTTCAGCCCTTTGATCGTTTCACATGCCCCGAAACCTGGGGCCTTGCCCCAGGCTGGGTATAGAACGCGCCTTCAGCGCTCAGAGTACTGGTTCGACCGAATTTATCGATACGCCCAAGAGCATGTCCTATGCAACCCGCGTGCCGCATTTCGGGCAGAACTGGGCGCCCTGCTCCAACTGCGCACCGCACTGGCTGCAGACACGGCCGTTGGCGTGATAGGGATTATGGTTGTTAGCGGGCGGGGTTGCAGGCGCCGGTGTGCCATTCAGAATCATCTGCTGTATCTGTAGAGCCAGCAGAGCGTTGTACTCTCGCACACGTCCCGGCATGAAGAAGCACTCAACCAGTGCAACCAGGCCAGGAATCCCGGTCCAGAAGAAACAAGCGTACAGGATACCCATGCTGTTGCGCTTCAGGTAGAAGTGATGTGCGCCGAAGCTTCCCAGGAAGAAGGCGAACAGGATGCCTGCGACCTCATCCTTACGCTGATTCTGATATTCGGAGTAGAAGTACGCGCGCTGCGCGTCTGTCATGCCTGCTGTGTAAGGATCGCCTGTCATCCGATACCTCTTTCTCTCGCAGCCAGATACGCAGCCGGTGAAGTTGCGGTTCCGTAGATATATAGCAGAATGTCGGTCTGGTTTTGTCGGAATTTACAGCTTCCGGAAAGAGGCGCATGATGCTTGGCAAGGCAACGTGAGGGCGTTGCCGCGATCTCTAATCGAATCGAATGGAGGTTTCTTATGCAGATTTCGAACGGTCAATGCGGGCTTTGTTCTCACTTCGGTGAGACGCATAGAGACAACAAACTTATCTCCATTGTCACCAGCCACCAGGCGGAAGCAACGGTAGTGGACGACTGCGGTCATCCGAAGCATTCCGGCCTGCACCTGAAGGTCACTCCGATCAGCGGTTGCGACGGGTTTACTCCGGCGGCCGCAGCTTAGTCTCCCTCATCCCACCCATTTCACATGGAGGCTGCGCATGGCGCAGCCTCTTTCGTTTTGGCGTGGACGGAGATACGCTAGGGCGTGTCATCCAATTGCTGTGGTCAGCGCCGGGAGCAGATTTTTCTGAGCTCTAGGAGTGAGGAGAGAACTGTAGCTGGTCTACTGGAACGACGAATGACGAAGAGATTGGGAAAATCTGCCCGGCCCTTGGGTTGCGGTGCAAATTCGTCCATACTTCGTTGTCGGCCTCGACAGTGGGAACAACCACAGCCTTCGACCTCCGCCTCGTCTGGACGAATTTTCGCTCGCAACGCTGACGACAGCAATTGGATGACACGCCCTGAAGTGAACCCAATTCTGCTTCCACGGAGTAGGTCCCCAATGAAACTGCGCATTGCAGCTCTCTTTTCTGCTTTCGTCCTTACCGTCTCTTCGCTGGCGCAGACATCAGCGATTAAAGCGCCCACCATGGCCTACGAAGAGTACCGTCTGCCCAACGGTCTGCAGGTTCTTCTTACCGAAGATAAGTCCCTGCCTCTGGTCAGCGTGAACGTCTGGTATCACGTCGGCGCGGTGAATGAACGCCCAGGCCGCACCGGTTTCGCGCATCTCTTCGAACACATGATGTTTGAAGGATCGAGGAATGTGGGTGAGAAGAATCACTTCAAGTATCTCGAGGCGGCAGGCGCATCCGACATCAACGGAAGCACGAACTTCGACCGTACGAACTACTTCGAGACGGTGCCCTCGAATCAGCTTGAGCTCGCCTTGTGGCTGGAGAGCGACCGCATGGGTTTTCTGCTGGATACGCTGGATCGCGCCAAGCTGACCAATCAGCGGGATGTAGTGCGGAATGAGCGCCGCCAGTCGCGTGAGAACCAGCCTTACGGTGTTGTGGAAGAAGAGGTCTACGGCAACCTGTTCCCGGAACCGCATCCCTACCACGGTGTCGTGATCGGTTCGCACAAGGACATCGAGGCGGCACGCCTGGTTGATGTCCGCGACTTCTTCAAGACCTACTATGCGCCGAATAATGCCACGCTGGTCGTCGCCGGCAGCTTCGATAAGGCTCAGGCAAAGGCTCTGGTGGAGAAGTACTTTGGTCCCTTGCAGAAGGGTGAGACCGTACCGAAGCTCGATGTCGTGACGCCGTCGATCACGGAAGAGAAGCGGCTCACGGTGACCGATACCGTGCAACTGGAGAAGGTCTACCTTGCATGGCTCTCGCCCAAGGCGTTTGCTCCGGGCGATGCCGAGATGGACATCACAGCCGATGTTCTGGGCGGTGGGCGTTCCAGCCGTCTGTATAAGAAGCTGGTCTACGAGCAGCAGATCGCACAGGCAGCGCAGTGCTACAACGAGTCAGCTCAGGTGGCTTCGATCTTCAATTGCGAGAYCACAGCACGTCCCGGTACCAAAGCTGCAGATCTGGAGAAGGCCGCGAACGCGGTGATCGATGAGTTTCTGAAGAATGGTGCGACGCCGGAAGAGCTGGAGCGTGCCCGCACCAAATCCATCGCCAGCCTGATTCGTCCCCTGGAGCGCATTGGTGTTGTTGCAGACAAGCTGAATTACTACAACCATTTCACCGGCGACCCCGGATATCTTCCGAAAGATATCGCCCGCTATCAGAATGCGGATGGTGCTTCTGTGATGAAGTATGCGCAGGATCTGCTGGCGAGCAATCATCGTGTCGTTGTCTATGGTGTGCCCGGTGAGAAGGTGATTCATGACGTTGCGCGCAGTCCGGAGAATACGGATGCCGACGTCAAGATCGAAAAGGAGTATACCGCCGAGTTTGATGCGGCGCAGGCATGGCGCAAGACTGCGCCCAAGCCCGGACCGACGCCGTCCTTTGCTCTCCCGGTGCCGCAGACCTTTACGCTCGCGAATGGCCTGAAGGTCTATGTGGCGGAGAACCATAAGCTGCCGCTCTTTGCTGCGAACCTGGTTTCACTCAGTGGAGCTTCGCAGGATCCAACGGATAAGCCCGGCGTTGCCGGCTTCGCTGCGGCGATGCTGACCGAGGGGACGAAGACTCGCTCGGCGACGGCGATTGCGGATCAGACGGGAGACCTTGCGCTCTCACTCAACGGAACCGCTACCTCTGACGCGATGAGTGTCTCTGTGGGCGGACTGACGACGAAGCTGGACAACGCCGTCGACCTCTTTGCGGATGTGGCGTTGCATCCTGCCTTCGATGGAGGTGAGGTGGAGCGTGTGCGCAAGCGCCGCCTGACGCAGTTGCTGCAGCAGCGCGATCAGCCGCCGATCGTGGCGCAGCAGGTCGGCGCTGCCGCCCTGTTTGGTCCCACAAGCGCCTATGGGCACAACTCGCTCGGCAAGCCGGACGGCTACACCTACGGGGCAAGCTCGCGCTTTACCTTCCGCCGCGGCAATGGGCCGTTCCTGGCTGGTGCTTCTGTTCGTACGGATGTCACTGCGCCGGCTGCCAAAGAGCTGATGCGTGAGCTGACGCGCATCCGCACCGAGCCGTTGAGCGATAGCGAGCTGAAGATGGCGCGCGACAGCTATGCCCGTTCGCTGCCTGGCGACTTCGAAACCAACGCTGGTGTGGTTGGGGCCATGGGCAATATCTTCACCTATGGTCTACCGCTTACGTACTATCGTGCTCTGCCTGCGAAGGTCGATGCAGTGACGTTGAAGCAGTCTGCAGAGGCAGCGACCTCCTACATCCATCCAGACCAGATGATTCTGGTTGCCGTTGGCGACAAGGCCAAGATCGAAGCCGGTCTGAAAGATCTGAATCTGGCGCCGATTGAGGAGTGGAYCGTCGACGCAACACCGAAGCAGTAGAGCATTTTCCCTGTGGGTGTAGTGTAGGGCTTCCGCACCCTATGGGCGTTTTCCGCAATGAAAACGCCGCTGTACGCTCTTCCGGGATACCCAGCAACGGGGAAAACGCTCTAGTTCGTCAATCGACCGGATATGGGCCACGCTTCGGCGTGGCCCTTTCCTTGCCCGTCGGGCATAGATCAAGCAGCGGGCACTTGCGGCAGCGCAGCTCATTCTTCGTGCACAGTGTCTGTCCATGCAGTTTGAAGAGTGAGTGATCTTCGTCCAGCATCTCCGGCGTCCATTCCTCAGGCACCAGCGCCATCAGGTCTGCCTCCACCTGGCGCGCATCGGCTTTGGGAGAACTTAGGCCCAACCTCTGCGCAATGCGTTGGTGATGGCCGTCGATACACAGCGCGCGGCGACGTAATGTGGTGAAGTTGACGACGGCCGCGGAGGTCTTCACGCCGACACCTGGAAGCTGCTCGATCCAGGCGCGGATCTTCTCCGTGCGATATCGCCCGAGCGGCTCCAACCGCAGCACGCCGATGCGGTCGCTGATCTGCTGGAGCGTTTCCTTCAACTGGTGCGATTTCTTCTCGTAGTGCGTTACCGGCCGAATGACCTCTTCAATCTCCTCGATGGAGGCATCGCGCAGCCGTGTCCAGTCACCCTGCCAGCCATCGAAGCGGTTGCGCAGGTCGCGGATGATCTGCAGCGACACTTCTGTCTTGGTACGGGCCGAGAGCAGTGAATAGATCAACTGTGTCAGCGGGTCCCACACATCGCGCGGAGCGGGCTTGCCATAGAAGGCAAGCAGCCGCTGATGAAGCTCCGGCAGGATGTTCGGCGGTGTGGGTTCGAAGAGCGAAGACATTTGAACAATACAAAGGCCGCGAGCGAATCGCGGCCTTTGTCTCTATGCTAACGCGGCAGCGTTAGATCTCTTTCACGCCATCGACGAAGGCACGCAGCTTGCGGCTGCGGCTGGGATGACGCAGCTTGCGCAGCGCCTTGGCTTCGATCTGGCGGATGCGCTCGCGGGTGACCTGGAAGCTCTGGCCGACTTCTTCGAGCGTGTGCTCGGAGCCGTCTTCGAGGCCGAAGCGCATCTTGATCACGCGCTCTTCGCGCGGGGTCAGCGTGCGCAGTACCTGCGAGGTGTACTCCTTCAGGTTCACCGAGATCACGGCGTCGGACGGAGAGACGGCCATGCGGTCTTCAATGAAGTCGCCAAGGTGCGAATCTTCCTCTTCACCGATCGGCGTCTCCAGCGAGATGGGCTCCTGCGCGATCTTCAGGACCTTGCGGACCTTCGCGACCGGGATATCCATACGCTTCGCGATCTCTTCCGAGCTGGGCTCGCGGCCAAGCTCCTGCACCAGCTGACGGCTGGTGCGGATCAGCTTGTTGATGRYCTCGAYCATGTGCACCGGGATACGGATSGTRCGGGCCTGGTCSGCSAKSGCKCGSGWGATSGCCTGRCGGATCCACCAGGTGGCGTAGGTGGAGAACTTGTAACCGCGGCGGTACTCGAATTTATCGACGGCCTTCATCAGGCCGATGTTGCCTTCCTGAATCAGGTCGAGGAACTGCAGGCCGCGATTGGTGTACTTCTTCGCGATGGAGACCACGAGACGAAGGTTGGCCTCGATCAGCTCACGCTTGGCCTTCTCCGCGTCCATGTCGCCCTGGATCATCTCGCGCTGCGTGCGCTTCAGCTCCTCGATGGTGAGGCCGGCTTCGCTCTCCAGGCGCTCCAGGTCGGTGCGGCAGTTCTTCTGCTGGCGGCGGTATTCCTTCTTCAGCTCTTCGGAACGCGATGCCTCGAACTTCTGGTCCAGCGACTTGATCTGGCGCTCCAACGTACGCATGGAGTCGACGGTCTTGTTGACCTTGTCGAGCAGGCGCTTCTTCTCAGAGTTGGTGTACTTCAGCTCGCGCACGATGCGCGTCGCCTTCACACGCTCGCGCCCGACCAGCCAGCGGTGCTTGCGCTGATCCTTGTGCGACTTCAGCTTGCCATCGGCCAGCTTGGCCGTGTACTCCTCGGCCTTCTTCTGGTGATTGGAGATAGCGTCGATCTTCTTGACGGTCGCCTTGACGCGCGACATCAGAATCTCTTCGGTCAGCTCTTCTTCGTCGAAGGTGACAACTTCCTTGATGTTGCGTACGCCGCGCTTCAGGTCGTCGCCTAGAGCGAGAATCTCGCGAATGACGATCGGCGAGCGCGAGATGGCCTTCATGACGCGCAACTGGCCGCGCTCAATGCGCTTCGCGATCTCAACTTCGCCCTCACGGGTAAGCAGCGGAACCGTACCCATCTCGCGC